>NZ_JAJSZC010000190.1:0-11944 GCF_036815105.1 Streptomyces sp. IBSBF 3136 | reverse complement strand
GGGGAGGGGGGCCCCCCCCCCGCCCCCGCGCCCCCCCCCGCCGCCCCCCCCCCCCCCCCCCCCCCCCCCCCCCCCCCCCAGCCCGGGCTCGTCGTACCGCCGGACGGTGACGTCCAGCCCGTTGGACCGCAGCACGTGCGCGAGCATCGCGGTGAAGGTGTCCTCGCAGTCGACCACCAGGGCGTGCCCCTGGAGGGCCGCCGACCGCTCCTGCATCCGCAGCCAGAACGGCGCGAGCGACGAGCGGCGCCCGTCCAGCGCGGCCCGCACCCGCGGGTCGTCGGCCAGCCGGGCCCGGGCCCGCTCCGCGCGCGGCCGGGCCGGCCGCACCCCGAGGGCCGCCAGCACGCCCGCCGCCTTCGCGTGGGTCTCCGCCACCTCGCCCGCCGGGTCCGAGCCGCGCACGAGCGTCGCGCCGACCGGCACCCGCAGCCGGCCCTCGGCGTCGATGTCGGCGGTGCGGATCAGGATGGGGGAGTCCAGGGTCTGCGCACCCCCGAAGTCCCGGCCCAGCAGCGCCAGCGCCCCCGCGTAGTAGCCCCGGCCGCCCGCTTCGTGGCGCTCGATCACCCGGCACGCGTTCTGCACCGGAGAACCGGTGACCGTCGCCGCGAACATGGTCTCCCGCAGCACCTCCCGCACGTCCAGGGAGGACTTCCCGCGCAGCTCGTACTCGGTGTGCGCGAGGTGCGCCATCTCCTTCAGCCGCGGTCCGACCACCACCCCGCCCATGTCGCCGACCGTGCACATCATCTTCAGTTCCTCGTCGACGACCATGGACAGCTCCTCGGTCTCCTTGCCGTCGGCGAGGAAGTCCAGCAGGTGCTCGGGCGTCGGCCCCGCGTCGGGGTACCGGTAGGTGCCGCTGATCGGGTTCATGACGACCGTGCCGCCCGACATCCGTACGTGCACCTCCGGGCTGGCGCCCACCAGCGTCCGGTCCCCGGTGTGCACGACGAAGGTCCAGTACGCGCCGCGCTCGCCCTCCAGCAGCCGCCGGAACAGCGCCAGCGCGTCGGCCCGGCCGAAGCCCGGGACCGTGCCCTCGTACGTCCGGCGGATCACGAAGTTCGCGCCCTCGCCCCGGCCGATCTCGTCGCGCAGCACCCGTCCGACGATCTCGCGGTACTCCTCGTCACCGACGTCGAAGCCGCCGCCCTCGACCCGTACCTCGTGGCCGGGCAGCTCCCGCAGGGCCCGGTCCAGCGGGACCCGGCAGGACTCCTCGGGCGTCAGCACCAGCAGCGGGGTGCCGTCGTCACGGACGTCGAAGCCGCGCTCGCGGATCTGCCGGAACGGGACGAGCGCCAGGCCCTCGTCGGGCAGGTCGGCGAGGCGCTCTCGCGCGGAGACCGGGCCGAGCAGCACCTCGACCGTGCCCTCGTCGTGGCCCGGCGTGCGACGGCGCAGCAGGGCGAAGGGGCGAGGGTCGTGCAAGAGGTCCTGGAGATTCATGGGCGATCCTTCTCAACGGAGAGGAACGACCCCGGGAAACACCGAAGGCCGCCCTCGGGCGGCCTTCGCGAAGCAGTGCGTACGCGCAGTCAGTGGGCCGCCGGGTGAGCGGTCCACCACCAGTTCTGGACACAGGTCTGGTCGGAAAGCGCGAACATACGAGAAACCCTACCGCACGGCCGTGGCGTCCATGAGGCAAACACTCCGTCTCACCAGTCGAGCCGGAGGAAAATATGGCGACACGACCCCGTAATGTTTACGAGGTGACCGTGAACGCTAAGACCAGCCCGAGCGCTGGCAACACCTGGCGAAACCTGCCCGCGGCGCAGCAGCCCGAGTACCCCGACGCCGAGGCTCTGCGCGCAGTGATCGCGGACCTCGAGGCGTATCCGCCGCTCGTCTTCGCGGGCGAGTGCGACCAGCTGCGCGCCCGGATGGCGGCCGTCGCCAAGGGAGAGGCGTTCCTTCTCCAGGGCGGCGACTGCGCCGAGGCATTCGACGCGGTGTCCGCCGACCACATCCGCAGCAAGCTCAAGACGCTGCTCCAGATGGGCGCCGTGCTGACCTACGCGGCCTCCGTGCCCGTCGTCAAGGTGGGCCGGATCGCCGGCCAGTACTCCAAGCCGCGCTCCAAGAACACCGAGACCCGCGACGGCGTCACGCTGCCCACGTACCGCGGCGACTCGGTCAACGGCTTCGAGTTCAACGAGGCCGCCCGCGTCCCGGACCCCGAGCGCCTGAAGCGGATGTACCACGCGTCCGCCTCCACGCTCAACCTGGTGCGCGCCTTCACCACGGGCGGCTACGCCGACCTGCGCCAGGTGCACGCCTGGAACCAGGACTTCGTGAAGTCGTCCCCGTCCGGCCAGCGCTACGAGCAGCTCGCCCGCGAGATCGACAACGCGCTGAACTTCATGCACGCCTGCGGGGCCGACCCGGAGGAGTTCAAGACGGTCGAGTTCTACGCCTCGCACGAGGCGCTGCTGCTCGACTACGAGTCGGCCCTGACCCGTGTCGACTCGCGCACGGGGCAGCTCTACGACGTCTCGGCGCACATGGTGTGGATCGGTGAGCGCACCCGGCAGCTCGACGGCGCGCACATCGAGTTCGCCTCGAAGATCCGCAATCCGATCGGCATCAAGCTCGGCCCGACCACCACGGCCGAGGAAGCCCTCACCTACATCGACCGCCTCGACCCGGACCGCGAGCCGGGCCGGCTGACCTTCATCGTCCGCATGGGCGCCGACAAGATCCGGGACCGGCTCCCGGAGCTGGTCGAGAAGGTCACCGCCTCCGGCGCGACGGTGGCCTGGGTGACGGACCCGATGCACGGCAACACCTTCGAGGCGGCCTCCGGGCACAAGACGCGCCGCTTCGACGACGTGCTGGACGAGGTCAAGGGCTTCTTCGAGGTCCACAAGGCGCTCGGCACCCACCCGGGCGGCATCCACGTCGAGCTGACGGGTGACGACGTGACCGAGTGCGTGGGCGGCGGCGACGAGATCTTCGTCGACGACCTGCACCAGCGCTACGAGACGGCCTGCGACCCCCGGCTGAACCGCAGCCAGTCCCTCGACCTGGCGTTCCTCGTCGCGGAGATGTACCGGGACCAGTGACCTGTGTGGGGCGCGGATCACACGGGGTCCGCGCCCCACCCACTTTCGCGGTTCTCCCCGGGTGGGTAAGGTTAGGTTTGCCTCACCGGGAAACGGGATGGCAGTAAGAGACCGATCCCGTCGGGAGGTGAGCCGCGTGTTCGTCTGCAGTTGCTTCGGCATCACCGAGGCGCAGGTCAAGCGGCACGCGGAGGACGGTGCCTGCACCCCCCGCCAGATAGCGTCCGCCTGCAAGGCGGGCACGGACTGCGGCTCCTGCGTCCGCCGGATCCAGGCGATCCTCGGCCGGGGCGCCTGCCCCCGTCGCGAGCTCGCGGACCAGGGCAGGCCGGTGCTGTCGAGCGTTCCGGGGAACCCGGACGCCGCCGGGGCGGACGCCGTCGCGGCGGAAGCGGCCTAGCTCTCGGGCTGCTCGATCAGCTGGGCGAGGTACAACGCCTCGCCGAGCTTGTCCACCAGCTCCAGCTGGGTGTCGAGGTAGTCGATGTGGTGCTCCTCGTCGGCCAGGATGTCCTCGAAGATGTTCGCGGACGTGATGTCGCCCTTCTCGCGCATCACCTTGATGCCCCGCTTGAGCCGGTCGATCGCCTCCACCTCGACCTGCCGGTCGGCCTCGAACATCTCCCGGACCGTCTGCCCCACCCGCACGTGGAACAGCCGCTGGTAGTTGGGCAGCCCCTCCAGGAACAGGATCCGGTCGGTCAGCACCTCGGCGTGCTTCATCTCGTCGAACGACTCGTGCCGCGTGTACTTGGCGAGCTTCGTCCAGCCGAAGTTCTCCTGCATCTTCGCGTGCAGGAAGTACTGGTTGATCGCGGTCAGCTCGCCGGTGAGCTGCTCGTTGAGGAACTCGATGACCTCGGGGTCGCCCTGCATCGCAGAGGCTCCTTCCACACGGAGGGACGGGTGAGGTGTGCGGCGGCATGATTGCACCGGTGACGAAGATCGTCCAGTAAGTGCGTACTTAGTAAGTAAGTGCTGACCTGATGGTGATTGTCCGGTTCACGGAGGGGTGGTCAAGGGCACCGCCCCAGGTCTGTCAGGATGGAGACATGGGTCATCCGGTGGAGCGCGAATCTGGGACGGCGGCAGGGTCCGAGCTTCCGCCGGGGCAGCGACTCCAGCGCGGCTGGCCGGTCACCCACTACGGGCCCGTACCGAAGTTCCGTCCCGAGCGCTGGGAGTTCCGCGTCTTCGGTGTCACCGCGGACGGCGACAAGCACACCTGGAACCACGACGAGTTCACGGCCCTGCCGTACACCACCGTGGTGGCCGATCTGCACTGCGTGACGAAGTTCAGCATGACCGGCGCCGAGTGGGGCGGCATCCCGGCCCGCACGATCCTGGACCTGGCACCGCCGGCGCCGGACGTCACCCATGTGATGGTGTGGGCGGAGTACGGATTCAGCTCCAACCTGCGGCTGTCGGACTTCGCCTCCGACCGCGCGATCTTCGCCACCCACAAGGACGGTGAACTCCTCACCGCCGAGCACGGCTTCCCGGCCCGCCTGATCGTCCCCCACCTCTACGCCTGGAAGGGCCCCAAGTGGGTGCGGGGCGTGGAGTACATGACCGCCGACCGGCGCGGCTTCTGGGAGGAGCGCGGCTACCACAACATCGGCGACCCCTGGAAGGAACAGCGCTACTCCTACCAGGAGGAGCCCGGGGACGGCCCCGAGTTCTGACTCGCGCTGCCCTGACCCCCGCGGCCGGCCCGGCTCAGCCGTCGCGCAGCCGCTTCAGCCGCTCCACGTCCGCGGTATGGCCCTCCTTGCCGCCCGGCGTCTCGATCACCAGGGGCACGCCCGCCGTCGCGGGGTGGCTCATCAGGGCCCGGAACGGGTCCTCTCCGATGTGACCGGCGCCGATGTTCTCGTGCCGGTCCTTGTGCGCGCCCACCACGTCCTTGGAGTCGTTGGCGTGGATCAGCTTCAGCCGGCCCTCGCCCACCGTCTCCACCAGCAGATCGAGGGTTTGGCGCATGCCGTCCGGCCCGGCCAGGTCGTGCCCGGCGGCGAAGATGTGGCACGTGTCCAGGCAGACACCCAGCTTGGGATGGGCGTCCAGCGCCTCGAAGTACGGGCCGAAGTCCCAGGTGCGCGAGCACAGCGAGGAGCCCTGCCCGGCGGTCGACTCCAGCAGCAGGAACGGGTCGTCGTCGTGCGTCAGCTCGTCCAGCAGCGGCAGCAGGTGTGCGCGCACCTGCTTCAGCGCCACGTCCCGCGCCCGCCCGCCGGTCGCGCTGCCCGTGTGCACGACCACGCCCAGCGCGCCGATCTCCCGGCCCCGCCGCAGCGAGTGCCTGAGCGACTCCACCGACCGCTCCACGGTGGCCTCGGTGTGCGAGCCGAAGTTGATCAGGTACGGGGCGTGCACGTAGGCGGGGACCGACTCCTCGGCGCACGCCTGACGGAACGCCTCGTCCTGCCGCGGGTTCCCGGCCGGGGTGGCCCACCCGCGCGGGTTGGCGACGAAGACCTGCACGGTCTCCGCCTTCAGCTCGCGGGCGTAGGACAGTCCCACCGAGTGCAGACCGCCGGCCACGGGGACGTGACCGCCGACCGGGTTGCGGGAGGGACCGGGGGGAGGGGAGACGGAACGGGACCGCTGACTTGTCACCCGTTCAGGGTGTCATGCCTGGCGGGAACGCCCGGAACCGGTCCGCGAGCGGCCCTCGCATCCGCCCGGCTCCCTGGGTCTCGTCACCGTGCTGGCGCGCCGGACCCCCCACCGGATGGCGATGGTGATCGTCCTCACCGGATGGTGATGGTGATCGTCGACCCCTTGGGCGCCTTCCGGCCGGCGTCCACCGACTGCTTGCGCACGGTGTCCCCGAACAAGCCGAGCAGGCCCCGGTCCTTCTCGACCTCGAAGCCGGCGTCCTCCAGCCGCTTCGTCGCGTCGTCGACGGAGGAGCCGACCACGTCCGGCACCTCGACCATCTCCGGGCCCATGGACAGCGTGAGCTTCACCGTGTCGCCCTGGGCGGCCTGCCCGTTCGCCGGGCTCTGCTGCGCCACCTGGCCCTTGTCGAAGGCGGAGTGCACCCGCTGGGCGGAGACGCTCACCTTCAGACCGGCACCCTCGAGGTCCTGCCGGGCACTGTCGAGGTCCTCGCCGGTGACGTCCGGCACGTCGATCGGGTTGCCCTTGCTGACCAGGAGTGCGATCGCCGACCCCGCGTGCCGCTCGGTGCCCGTCTCCGGGTCGGTGCCGACCACCGCCCCCCTGGCGACGCTGTCGCTGAACGCCCGGTTGACCAGCCCCGGCTCGAGACCGGCCGCCTTCAGGCGCGCCCGCGCCTTGGCCAGCGGGACACCCCGCAGGTCGGGCACCTTCACGACCTCGGGGCCCCGGGAGATCACCAGCGTCACCGAGTCGTTGCTGCGGATCCGGGCCCCGGGCCTCGGATCGGTGCTGATGATCGTGCCGCTCTTCACCGTGTCGCTGTACTCGCGCTTGACCTGCTTGACGTCGAGGCCCGCGGCGCTCAGCCGGGCCTCGGCCTGCTTCTCGGTCTTGGCCAGCAGGGGCGGGACCTTGGTGAACTGCCCGGAGTTGATGTACCAGACCCCGGCGCCCAGGCCGAGGACCAGCAGGACGGCCGCGATCAGCGCGACCGGGCCGCGCCGGGCCCGGGCGGTGCGCCGCCCGGGCGCCACCGGCGGGCTCTCCAAGCGGCTGGTGCGCATGACGGACGCCGCGGCCTCGTCGTCCTCGTTGACCGGCAGCGGCCGGGGCACGGTCAGCGACCGCGGGATCACGCTCGTACGGTCCTGCGCGTTGTCGTGCGCCGCGGCCAGCGCCTGCGGCGGCACGGCGTCGAGCTGCTCGGCGCCGAGCGCGGCACGCGCGCGCAGCACCAGGCCGAGCAGCGCCGCCGCGTCGTGCGGCCGGCCGTCCGGGGTGCGCGCGGTGGCCGCGGCCACCAGTTCGTCCAGCTCGCGGGGCAGCCCCGGCACCAGCGCCGACGGCGCCGGCACGTCCTCGTGGATGTGCTTGTAGAGGATCTGGGCGGGGGAGTCCCCGGAGTGCGGCTTGCCGCCGGTCAGCATCTCGTACAGGACGACGCCGCACGCGTAGACGTCGACCCGCGGGTCCGCGGTGCCCTGCTCGATCTGCTCCGGCGCGAGGTAGGAGACGGTGCCGAGCACGGCACCCGTGGTGCTGGTCACCGTGTCCACGGACCGGACCAGCCCGAAGTCGGCGACCTTGACCCGGCCGTCGTCGCCTATCAGCACGTTCTCGGGCTTCATGTCCCGGTGCACGAACCCGGCCCGGTGCGCGGCGCCGAGCGCGGCGAGCACCGGCTCCAGGATGTCCAGCGCGGCCCGCGGCTGCAGCGCGCCCCGCTCGCGCAGCACGTCCCGCAGGGTGCACCCGGCGATGTACTCCATCGCCAGGTACACGTACGACCCGTCGGTGCCCTGGTCGAAGACCTGCACCACGTTGGGGTGGGCGAGCCGGGCGACCGACTTGGCCTCCCGGATGAACCGCTCCACGAACGACCCGTCGGCCGCCAGCGTCGGGTGCATCACCTTGAGCGCGAGGATCCGGTCGAGGCGGGTGTCCACGGCCCGGTAGACCGTGGCCATCCCACCGACCGCGATCCGCGCGTCGACGCGGTACCGGCCGTCGAGCACCTGCCCGACGAGGGGGTCCTGAAGGGTCGTATCCACGCAAGGGAGTCTACGAGGGCGGACCGACACTCCCGCCCGCTCGGCCGTTCCGGTGACGTAATGCAGCACAGCTGTGACGCGCCCGCCGCCTGCCGTGACAGAAGGCGTAGGCCGTGCCGGGCCCGCTGCCCGCCGCTATCCGAAGGCGGGCCGCTCCGGGTCGAGGTGGGCGCGGCCCGCCACCGGTGAGGACGCCTCGGCGAAGTGCCTGCGCGGGATCCGCCCGGCCAGCCGGGCCAGCCGGCCCGCCTCGACCGCGTGCTTCATGGCCGCGGCCATGGTCGTGGGCCGCTGCGCCCGCGTGACGGCGGAGGCCAGCATCACCCCGGCGCACCCCAGCTCCATCGCCAGCGCCACGTCCGAGGCGGTGCCGGCGCCCGCGTCCAGGATCACCGGTACGCCCGCCCGCTCGACGATCAGCTCGAAGTTGTGCGGGTTGCGGATGCCGAGCCCGGACCCGATCGGCGAGCCCAGCGGCATCACCGCGGCACAGCCCACGTCTTCCAGCTTCCGGGCGAGCACCGGGTCGTCGTTGGTGTACGGCAGCACCGTGAATCCGTCGTCGACCAGGGTCTCCGCCGCGTCCAGCAGCTCCACCGGATCCGGCAGCAGGGTCCGCTCGTCGGCGATGACCTCCAGCTTCACCAGGTCGGTGTCCAGCGCTTCCCGGGCCAGCCGGGCGGTCAGCACGGCCTCCCCGGCGGTGAAGCAGCCCGCCGTGTTCGGCAGCACCCGGATGCCCAGCCGCTGGAGCACCGACAGCACCGAGCCGTGCACGGACGGGTCGACCCGCCGCATCGCGACCGTGGTCAGCTCCGTGCCGGAAGCGACCAGCGCCCGCTCCAGCACCTCCAGGCTCGGCGCGCCGCCGGTCCCCATGATCAGCCGGGAGCCGAGGGGCGTCCCGCCGAGGACGAAGGGGTCGTCTGCCATGGCTCAGCCTCCCTGGACGGCGGTGAGGACCTCGACACGGTCCCCCTCGGCGAGGGCCGTGGTCGCCCACCGCGTGCGCGGGACGACGGTCTCGTTGACGGCGGCGGCCACCCCGGAGGGCGCCGCGGTGAGGGTCCTGACGAGGGCGTCCAGCGCGGTGCCCGGGGCGACCTGCCGGTGCCGCCCGTTGACGGAGATGTTCATGCGGGCTGCTCCACGAGGACGGCGCCGAAGCGCTGCGGGCTGAACGGCCGGGCCTCGGGCGGCAGCTCCCCGGTCGCCAGCACCCGCGCCATCACGTCCCCGGTGACCGGGGTGAGCAGCACCCCGTTGCGGTAGTGCCCGGTGGCCAGCAGCAGCCCGTCGAGGCCCGACGGGCCGAGCAGCGGCGCGTTGTCCGGGGAGCAGGGGCGCAGACCGGCCCGGGTCTCGGTGAGGGGCAGCTCGGTGATCCCCGGCACCAGCTCGTGGGCGTCGCGCAGCAGCTCGTACACGCCCCCCGCGGTCACCGTCGTGTCCCAGCCCAGTTCCTCACTGGTCGCGCCGACCACCAGCTCGCCGTTCTCCCGGGGCACCAGGTAGACCTGGCTGCCGCGCACCATCGCCCGCACGGTCCGGTTCAGGAAGGGCGCGTACCGGCGCGGCACGGTCAGCCGCAGCACCTGCCCCTTCACCGGCCGCACCGGGGGCAGCACCTCGTCCGGTACACCCGCGAGGCGCCCGCTCAGGCTCCCGCCGGCGAGCACCACCCGCCCCGCGCCCAGCGCGGTGCCGTCCGCCGTGGTGATCCCGGCGGCCCGGTCCCGCACGACGTCGAGCCGCTCGGCCCACGCCCGGTGGAACACCACCCCGGCCCGCTCGCAGGCAACCACCAGGGCCGACGCCAGGCGCCGCGGATCGATCTGGTGGTCGCCGTCGACCCGGAGGCCGCCGCGCACACCGGGCGCGAGCATCGGCTCCAGGCGCCGGCAGTCCCGGCCGGACAGCCACTCCGACTCCAGGCCCGAACGCCGCTGGAGCGCGTGCAGTTCGCGCAGGTGGGCGCGGTCGTCGGCGTCCAGTGCGACGGCGAGCGTGCCGCACCGGCGGTAGCCGAGGTCGTGCCCGGTCAGCTCGGTCAGCTCGGCCGCGAAGTCCGGGTAGCGGCGAGCGGACGCCAGGTTCAGCGCGAGCAGCGTCTCCTCGCCGTAGTGCAGTTCGGTGACCGCGGCCAGCATCCCCGCCGCGACCCGCGCGGCCCCGCCGCCGGGCTCGGGGTCCACCACGGCCGTGGCGAGCCCGCGCTGCGCGGCACGCCAGGCCGTGACCAGGCCGATGATTCCGCCCCCGATGACGAGGACGTCGGACGTACGTGACGACATGGGCGTCCAGCCCCTCCCTTCGCCGGCATGACCCGGATCAGGTTCGTACGGTCGGAGGCCGCCAGCCTCCCTCTCAGCCCGGTGCGTCCGGGCTCCCGCGAGTGCTTGTACGGTGGCCACCCTAGCCCGCACGGCACGTCACCCGTAAGAGAGCCCCGGCCATCCGGTCGGCACCCGGGAGGACGACGGCGGGACAGGTGTGGAACAGGTCACCGAGCACGCCCCCTGACTGACTTTTCGTCAGTTGTCTATGGTGATCGGGTGAGCGAGCAGACACCGCAACAGAGCACGTCACAGCCGCGGCGCGTGGTCGTCGTCGGCGCGGGCATGGCCGGGGTGCAGACCGCCGTGGCCCTGCGGGAGCAGGGCTACACGGGCACGGTCACGCTGATCGGCGCCGAGCCCCACCAGCCGTACGACCGACCACCCCTGTCCAAGGCCGTGCTGCTCGGCACGGCCGAGGGCTCCGCCTTCGACGTCGACTTCGAGTCCCTCGGCATCGAACTGCGGCTCGGCTGCGAGGCGCTGGGCGTGCGCCCCGCCGACCACGAGCTGGACACCGAGGCCGGGACCGTCCCGTACGACGTCCTGGTGCTCGCCACCGGCGCCGAGCCGATCCGGCTGCCGGGCACCGAGGGCGTGCCCGGCGTGCACCTGCTGCGCACCCTGGACGACGCCGAGCGGCTGCGCCCCGTCCTCGCCGCGCAGCACCACATCGTGGTCGTCGGCGCCGGCTGGATCGGCGCCGAGTTCGCCACGGCCGCCCGCGAGGCCGGCTGCGAGGTGACCGTCGTGGAGGCCGCCGACCGGCCGCTGGCCGGCGCCCTGCCCGCCGAGGTCGCCGCGCGCATGACCGCCTGGTACGCCGACAGCGGCGCCGAGCTGCGCACGAACGCGCGCGTGGAGCGCGTCGAGCCCGGCCTGGTGGAGCTCGCCGACGGCACACGGCTGCCGGCGGACGCCGTCGTCGTCGGCATCGGCGCCCGCCCGGCCACCGGCTGGCTGGCCGGCTCCGGCATCGCACTGGGCGCGGACGGCGAGGTGGTGGCCGACGCCCGTCTGCGCACCTCGGCCGAGGACGTGTACGCGGTCGGCGACTGCGCCTCCTTCCCCTCGGCCCGCTACGGCGCCCGGCTGCTGATCCACCACTGGGACAACGCGCTGCAGGGCCCGCGCACGGTGGCCGCGAACGTCCTGGGCGAGATCCCGGTGACCTACGACCCGGTGCCGTACTTCTGGTCGGAGCAGTTCGGCCGGTTCGTCCAGTACGCCGGCCACCACCCCGCCGCCGACCGCACGGTGTGGCGCGGCGACCCGGCGAGCCCGGCCTGGACCGTCTGCTGGCTGCGGGAGGAGCGCCTGGTGGCGCTGCTGGCCGTCGGCAGGCCCCGCGACCTGGCCCAGGGCCGCCGCCTGATCGAGTCGGGCCGCCGCATGGACCCCGCGGCCCTGCCCGACCCGGCACGCCCGCTGAAGGACGCCACGGCCGACTGACCGGCGCCCGGCGGAGGGCACGCGGAACGGCCCGACCAGCCGCGACGGCGACCGCACGACGCCCGCGGACGCACCACGCCACATCGCGGCGGAACCGGCGGAGCGCCTAGGCTGGTTCCCGTGACCGAGATTGACGCAAAGATCGATGCTCTCGTCCCCGCCTGGCTCACCCTCCCCGACATCGCCGAACAGTTCGGCGTCGAGGTGACGCGTGTGCGGCAGCTGGTCAAGGAGGGCCAGCTCATCGCCGTACGCCGTGGTGAGAACCGGGCGCTGCACGTCCCCGCCGCCTTCATCGACGGGGACAAGGTCGTCAAGGGGCTGTCCGGCACCCTGACGCTCCTGCGGGACGACGGCTTCACGGACGAAGAGATGATCGAGTGGCTCTTCACCCCCGACCCCACCC
>NZ_JAJSZC010000189.1:0-15882 GCF_036815105.1 Streptomyces sp. IBSBF 3136 | reverse complement strand
CCCCCCGGCCCGCCCGTAGTACCTGAGAAGGACGCCGCAGGACCCTTCTCACTGGTGACGACCGGGCCGTTCGTCCGGGCCTACCGTGTGGGACGTGACCGAGACGACCCAGACGCGGTCGGTGCCGCGGGGCGGCGCGACCAAGCAGCGCAGCCCGGAGTACCGACTGGCCGCGGACGCCCTGCGCGGGCTGCGGCAGGACCTGTTCCACGACGCCTTCGCCTACCGGCCGCTGCCCCGGGCCGGTGCCGACGGCACGTCCGCCCGCCGCGGCCCGGGCCGCATGCGCGAGTACGCGGCCTGGACCCCGCACGCCGTGGTCGTCGCGCTCGGCGTGGTGGCCATGCTCTTCGCCCTGGCGAGCACGGACCGCGCCGGACTGCTGTCCCTGCTGAGCGGGCTGCTGGCGCTCGGGCCGGTGCTGCTGACCCTGGTGCGTCCCGTAGGGGCGTTCTGGTGCTCGCTCGCCGCCTCCGCGGCCGCCCTCGTCCTCGGCGGCACCAGCGGCTGGGGCGACTGGCCGTGGCTGCCCGGCAGCTTCCTGACCCATCTGGTGGTGCTCACCGTCGTCGCCCTGCGCACCCGCCCCCGCGCCGCGGCCTGGATGTGGGTGATGACCGCGGCCTACGGCTTCGTCGCCGAGAGCCTCTTCGGCTGGGACCACTACAGCACCGACGTGGGCCCGATGCTGATCCTCTCCGCGCTGATCCTGCTCGCCGTCACCGTCCGGCACATCCGCCGTGAGGCCCAGCAGGAGGTCACCGCGCAGCAGACGGTGACCGAGGCGGAGCGTTCCCGGCGCACCCTGCTGGAGGAGCGCACCACCATCGCCCGCGAGCTGCACGACGTGGTCGCCCACCACATGTCGGTGGTCGCCATCCAGGCCGAGGCCGCGCCCTACCGGGTGGAGAACCCCCCTCCCGAGCTGGAGAAGGCGTTCGCCACCATCCGGGAGAACGCGGTGGCGGCCCTGACCGAGCTGCGCCGGGTGCTGGGAGTCGTCCGCGCGGAGGACTACGAGGCGCCCGACGCCCCCCAGCCCACCCTCGCCGACCTGGACGGGCTGCTCGCCAACGTGCGGGAGGCCGGCCTCGAGGTGACGAAGGCGGTGACCGGCGCGGTGCGCGAACTGCCGCAGGGCGTGGAGCTGTCGGCGTACCGGATCGTGCAGGAGGCGCTGAGCAACACGCTGCGGCACGCGCCGGGTGCGGACGCCCGGGTGGAGATCGGGTACGTCCTCGGCGGCCTCGGTCTGCGCATAGTCAACGGGCCGCCGCCCGCGCCCCACCTGGTCAAGCCCTCACCCGGGGCCGGGCACGGCGTCACCGGCATGAGGGAGCGCGTCTCGATGCTGGGCGGCGAGATGACGGCGGGCCCGGCGGCCGACGGCGGCCACGAGGTGACGGTGTTCCTGCCGGTGCCGGCCGACGCGACCGCGAGCGAGGACGGGGCATGACGATCCGCGTGCTGATCGCGGACGACCAGATGATGGTCCGCGAGGGCTTCTCCGTCCTGCTGAACGCGATGCCGGACATCGAGGTCGCCGGCGAGGCCGTCAACGGCCGGGAGGCGGTCGAGCGGGTGCGGGAACTCGCCCCGGACGTGGTGCTGATGGACATCCGGATGCCCGAGCTGAACGGCATCGAGGCGACCCGGGAGATCGTGGCCGCGGACGCGGCGGCCAAGGTGCTGGTGCTGACCACGTTCGACCTCGACGAGTACGTGTACCAGGCGCTGCGCGCCGGGGCCTCCGGCTTCCTGCTGAAGGACGCCTCGGCGCGGCAGCTCGCGGACGGCGTGCGGGTGGTGGCGTCCGGGGAGGCGCTGCTGGCGCCCTCGGTGACCAGACGGCTGATCACGGAGTTCTCCCGGCTCGCGGAGGCGCCCGGACTGATGCCGTCGGCGCAGGCGGCGTACGGGGAGCTGACGGAGCGCGAGACGGAGGTGCTGGTGCTGATCGCGCACGGCCTGTCCAACGCGGAGATCGCCGGACGGCTGGTGGTCGCCGAGTCGACGATCAAGACCCATGTGAGCCGGATCCTGGTGAAACTGGGGCTGCGGGACCGCACCCAGGCGGCGGTGTTCGCGTACGAGGCGAGGCTGGTCACGCCGGGGTGAGCCGGGCTAGCGTCCGTCCATGGCAGCTCCTTCCGACCTCGCTTTCGATCCCTGGGACCCGGCGTTCGTCGCCGACCCGTACCCCGCCTACGCCGAGCTGCGCTCGCGCGGCCGGGTGATCCGGTACGAGCCGACCGACCAGTGGCTGGTCCCGCACCACGCGGACGTCTCGGCGCTGCTGCGGGACCGCCGGCTGGGCCGCGCCTACCAGCACCGGTTCAGCCACGAGGAGTTCGGCCGGACCCCGCCCGCCCCGGAGCACGAGCCGTTCCACACCCTCAACGACCACGGCATGCTCGACCTGGAGCCGCCGGACCACACCCGGATACGGCGGCTGGTGTCGAAGGCGTTCACCCCGCGCACGGTGGAGGCGCTGGTCCCGTACGTCGGGAACCTGGCGAACGAGCTGGTGGCCGGGCTGGTGGCGGCGGGCGGCGGCGACCTGCTGACGGATGTGGCCGAGCCGCTGCCGGTGGCCGTGATCGCCGAGATGCTGGGCATCCCCGAGTCGGACCGGGCGCCGCTGCGGCCGTGGTCGGCGGACATCTGCGGGATGTACGAGCTGAACCCGTCCGGGGACACCGCCGAGCGGGCCGTGCGCGCGTCGGTCGAGTTCTCCGGCTACCTGCGCGAACTGATCGCCGAGCGGCGCAGGAACCCGGGCGACGACCTCATCTCGGGCCTGATCGCGGCCCATGACGAGGGCGACCGGCTGACGGAGCAGGAGATGATCTCCACGGCCGTCCTCCTCCTCAACGCCGGTCACGAGGCCACCGTCAACGCCACGGTGAACGGCTGGTGGGCGCTGTTCCGCAACCCGGACCAGCTCGCGGCCCTGCGCGCGGACCACTCCCTGGTCCCGGCCGCGATCGAGGAGCTGATGCGCTACGACACCCCGCTCCAGCTCTTCGAGCGCTGGGTCCTGGACGACATCGAGATCGACGGCACCACGATCCCCCGGGGCGCGGAGATCGCCATGCTGTTCGGCTCCGCCAACCACGACCCGTCCGTCTTCGCCGCCCCCGAGCGCCTGGACGTCACCCGCAGGGACAACCCGCACATCTCCTTCAGCGCGGGCATCCACTACTGCATCGGCGCCCCGCTGGCCCGCATCGAGCTCGCGGCCTCCATGACCGCCCTGCTGGAGCAGGCCCCCACGCTGAGCCCGGCGGCGGAGCCGAAGCGCAAGCCGAACTTCGTGATCCGCGGCCTGGAGGGCCTGGACGTCGAGCTGAGGTGATCACCGGGCCGTCCGCCCCCGGGTCACTCGGGGGCGGGCAGCGTCAGGGACCAGGCGTCCTCCCGGACGGTCCAGGTACGGCGGCGGACCGGGCCCGCGACCGCCGCGTCCGCGCGGTAGCGGAAGTCCGCGCCGACCACCGTCACCGAGCGGCCGGAGGCGCGCAGCGGGGTGGCCTCCGCGCCCAGGGACAGGGGCCGTACCTCCACCTCGGCGATCCCGTGGGCGCCCGGGGTCACCGACACCGCCTCCACCGGCTGGTCCAGGTCCACGACCGTGTCGCCGTCGACCTCCACGCGCCGCCGTTCCGGCCCGTCCAGCACGGCACGGGCCGCCGCCACGGCGCCGGCCGGCACCCCGAGGGACTCCGCCAGGGCGGCCTCCCCGACCGGAACCATCGACAGCGCGCATCCGGCCAGCTCGCGGTGGCGGTGCAGCAGGGTCACCGCGCGGATCAGCGCCCGGTCGTCGCCGACCACGACGGGGCGCCGGGACCCCCGACGGCCCAGTGCCCGGGCGAATTCCTCGGGGCCGTCCGGCAGACACACCTTGGTGGTCGCACCCGCGCTGAGCACGTCTTTCGCGATCCGTACGGACTCCCCGTCCCTGTGCCGTGCCGCCGGATCGATGATCACCAGCAGCTGATCGGACGTCGCGAAGGTCGCCACCTCGGTCCTGCCTCGCTTCCTCGGGTAGCATCTTTGTGCAAGAGCCCCTTGCGCTATTGCGCCAGGGGCTTCGTCTATTCCGGGGCATCCGGTCCGACGGTCGTGCGACCAAAGGCGGTCGCGGTGGTGTGCGGCGGTGAACCTTACGCCCAAGCCCCCGACCTTGGACATGCCCCGCCCGGAAGGGGTGTACGCGCGTGCCCGCACTTGTGCTGCTCGGTGCTCAGTGGGGTGACGAAGGCAAGGGGAAGGCGACCGACCTGCTCGGTGGCTCGGTGGACTATGTAGTGCGTTACCAGGGCGGCAACAACGCCGGCCACACGGTCGTCGTCGGCGACCAGAAGTATGCACTCCACCTCCTCCCTTCCGGAATCCTCTCTCCCGGTTGTACGCCGGTCATCGGCAACGGTGTCGTCATCGACCCGTCGGTCCTGCTCTCCGAGCTGAGCGGTCTGAACGAGCGTGGCGTTGACACGTCCAAGCTCCTCATCAGCGGTAACGCGCACGTCATCACGCCGTACAACGTGACCGTCGACAAGGTCACGGAGCGCTTCCTCGGCAAGCGGAAGATCGGTACGACGGGGCGCGGCATCGGTCCGACCTACGCGGACAAGATCAACCGCGTCGGCATCCGGGTCCAGGACCTCTACGACGAGTCGATCCTGACCCAGAAGGTCGAGGCGGCCCTCGACGTCAAGAACCAGCTCCTGACCAAGCTGTACAACCGGCGCGCCATCGCCGTCGACCAGGTGGTCGAGGAACTGCTGGGCTACGCCGGGCAGATCAAGCCGTACGTCACCGACACCGTGCTGGTCCTCAACCAGGCGCTGGAGGAGGACAAGGTCGTCCTGTTCGAGGGCGGTCAGGGCACCCTCCTCGACATCGACCACGGCACGTACCCCTTCGTCACCTCCTCCAACCCGACCGCGGGCGGCGCCTGCACCGGCGCCGGTGTGGGTCCGACGAAGATCAGCCGGGTCATCGGCATCCTGAAGGCGTACACGACCCGTGTCGGCGCCGGTCCCTTCCCGACCGAGCTGTTCGACGAGGACGGCGAGGCGCTGCGCCGGATCGGCGGCGAGCGGGGCGTGACCACCGGCCGTGACCGCCGCTGCGGCTGGTTCGACGCGGTCATCGCCCGCTACGCGACCCGGGTGAACGGCCTGACCGACTTCTTCCTCACCAAGCTGGACGTCCTCACCGGCTGGGAGCAGATCCCGGTCTGCGTGGCGTACGAGATCGACGGCAAGCGGGTCGAGGAACTGCCGTACTCGCAGACCGACTTCCACCACGCGAAGCCCGTCTACGAGACGCTGCCCGGCTGGTCCGAGGACATCACCAAGGCGAAGTCCTTCTCCGACCTGCCGAAGAACGCCCAGAACTACGTCAAGGCGCTGGAGGAGATGTCCGGCGCCCCGATCTCCGCGATCGGCGTGGGCCCGGGCCGGGACGAGACGATCGAGATCAACTCGTTCCTGTAGGCCGCGACACCGCTCCACGGTTCCGCCCGTCGATCCGCCCCGGCGCGATCGGCGGGCGGTTCCGCGTTCGGGGCGCCCCGGCGCGGGCGAGGGACAATCGAGGTATGAGCGTCCACCGGAACGCACGGTGCCGGGGGCCGTACGGCGGTGAGGGCGGCGCCGACGGCACGGACTGCTCCGACCCGGCCGTCTTCGAGGTCGTGCGGCACGGGAAACCCCCGCTGTGGGTGTGCCCGGTGCACCTGGGGCCCTCGCTGCTGATGGCGGGCGGGGTGCTGTGGCCGCCGGTGATCCGGATCATCCGGCACCCCTGACGCGGGCGCCGTGACGCATCTTTGACCTGGACATGGCTCACTCCTGGTTTCGGGCGCCTCTGACCCCCGCCACGATCTACGCGTGTAGTCCCGCCGCGCCCGTCCGCCCGCCCTCACGCATGTGTACCCCAGGAGCCCCGTATGCCCGTCAGTCCCATGAACCGCCGGGAGTTCGTGAAGAAGTCGGCCGTCACCTCGGCGGCCGTCGCCGCCGCGGGCACCGTCGCGGCGGCGCCCGCCGAGGCCGCCGGCAGGCAGCCCGAGAAGGCGCACCGCACCTGGTCGTTCTCCATCCTCGGCACGACCGACCTGCACAGCCACGTCTTCGACTGGGACTACTACAAGGACGCCGCCTACAGCGACAAGGCCGGCAACTCCGTCGGCGTGGCCCGGGTGGCGACCCTCGTCCGGCAGCAGCGCGAGGCCAAGGGCGAGGACCGGGTGCTGCTGGTCGACGCCGGCGACATCATCCAGGGCACCTCCCTGGCCTACTACTTCGCCCGCGTCGACCCCATCACCGGCACCGACGGCAAGTGTGGCCCCCGGCACCCGATGGCCGTCGCCATGAACCACATGCGCTACGACGCCGCCGCCCTCGGCAACCACGAGTTCAACTACGGCATCGACGTCCTGCGCCGGTTCGAGAGCCAGTGCCACTTCCCGCTGCTCGGCGCCAACGCCCTCGACGCCAAGACCCTGCGCCCCGCCTTCCAGCCGTACACGGTCAAGCGCATCAGGGTCCCCGGCGCACCCGACATCAAGGTGGGCATCCTCGGCCTCACCAACCCCGGCATCGCCCTGTGGGACAAGGACAACGTCGGCGGCCGGATGGTCTTCCCGGGCCTGGTCGAGCAGGCGAGGAAGTACGTGCCGAGGCTGCGGGCGCTCGGCTGCGACGTCGTCTTCCTGACCGACCACTCCGGTCTTGACGGCTCCTCGTCCTACGGCGACGCGCTCCCGTACGTCGAGAACGCCTCGAACCTGGTGGCAGAGCAGGTGCCGGGCATCGACGCGATCCTGGTCGGTCACACCCACGTGGAAGTCCCGTCCTACACCGTCAAGAACGCGGAGACCGGCGAGGAGGTCCTGCTCTCCGAGCCGTACTGCTGGGGCTACCGGCTGAGCGTCTTCGACTTCGAGCTCGAACTGCACCACGGCCAGTGGAAGGTCACGGGCAAGACGGCCCAGACCCTCAACCCCAGCGGCGTTGCCGAGGACCCGGAGATCAGGAAGCTCCTGGAGGCCGACCACGAGCTGGTGGTGAAGTACGTGAACACGGCCGTCGGCACCTGCACCGCCGACCTCTCGGCGGCGGACTCCTGCTGGCGTGACGTGCCGATCATGGACTTCATCCACAAGGTGCAGGCGGAGACGGTGAAGGCGGGCCTGTCCACGGCCGACGCGGCGCTCCCGCTGATCTCGGTGGCGGCACCCTTCAGCCGCACCGCGGACATCCCCCAGGGCAGCGTCACCATCAAGGACATCGCCGGCCTCTACATCTACGACAACACCCTCTACGGCAAGAAGCTGACGGGCGCCCAGCTCAAGGACTACCTGGAGTACGCGGCGAAGTACTACCACCAGGTCCCGGCCGGCACGGCGGTCGACACCGCGACCCTCACCAACGCCAACAGCTTCTGGGACTACATGTACGACACGGCGGCGGGCGTCTCGTACGACATCGACATCGCGCAGCCCGAGGGCTCCCGGATCAGGAACCTGACCTACGAGGGCGCCCCGGTCGCCGACGACCAGGTCTTCGTCGTGGCGGTCAACAACTACCGCGCCAACGGCGGTTCGGGGTACCCGCACATCGCCTCGGCGGAGATCGCCTACAGCTCCACGAACGAGATCCGCCAGCTGATGATCGACTACGTGACGACGAAGAAGACGCTCGACCCGGCGGACTTCGCCGTCACCAACTGGAAGCTGACGCAGGCGGGAACGCCGGTGTTCTGAGGAATCCGGCCCAGGCCCCCGGCGAGACGGTGAGACGGGGGCCGTCGGGCTTCTTGGAGTCCCGGATGTGGACGAGGCCGGAGGTGGGGGCGACTTCGAGGCAGTTGCCGCCGCTGTCGTTGCTGTAGCTCGACTTGAACCATCGCAGGGTGCTGGTCATGTCCGCTCATCTCCTGCCAACTTCTGGATGAGGCTCAACGAGTCGTCCGGGCTCATAGCCTGTGATCGGATCTTTGCATACCGGTGCGTGAGGCTGGCCACCTTTACGGGATCGCTGACCAGCACACTCTCGTCCTCGATCTCCAGGTAGACCACGTGGTGGTGCTCCTTGGTCACCACCAGCGCCATGTCACCTCGGGTGCCGGCATGTCCGCCCCTCAACCCGCGTTCGACAGACATGACTTGGACGCTCACGTTGTCGCGCTCCGCGTCCTCGGCGAGCGAACGCAGTTGACCTCGCAGAACCTCCCAACTGCCGATCGGGCGCCGGAGCACCGACTCGTCGAGGATCAACTCGATCATGGCCTGGGGGTCCGTGCGATCGAAGAGCGCCCTCCGCGCGAGGCGTGCCTCGACCAGTTCCTCCACCTTGTCGTGGGGCAACTTGGGAAAGCCGCCGCCGATCAGGGCCCTTGCGTAATCCGGCGTCTGGAACAGTCCGGCGACCACGAACGTCTCGTACGACGCCAAGGACACCGCCTCCGCCTCCATCAACGCGAAGTTCTTGAATTGCGGCGGGTACTTGTCCAGCAGCATGAACTTCCGCGCCTTCTCGAAGACGCCCAGCCCGCCCCCGATCTGCTCCTCCAGGGCCACCAGCATCTTGTCGCTGGCCGGCTGCGCGCACGTCTCCATCGCGCTGATCGCGGAGCCCGTGTAGCCGATCCGCCTGCCCAACTCGTCCTGCGTCAGGCTCTGCTGCTCGCGCAGCGCCTTCGCCAGGGCGGCGACGAGATGCGCCGTACCGCCCGCCTCCACCTTGTTCTCCGCCCGCGCCAAAACGGTCACCCCCGGACTCAACCGAACTCAACCGGTCATCGACACTCCAGCCCCGCTCCCGACCGTTGCGAAGGGTCGACGGAGAGTCATGGAAGACCGTAGCGGCGCCCACCGACACTGGGCCCATGAACACGGAAAGTCACCCCGCGCTGGATTGGGTTCCCGCCACCGGTGTCCAACTCCGCAAGGCGGGGGTCCAATTCGACGCCGTACGGCTCGACGGCGACCGGGGGCGGGAGGTCGCCGACCGGCTGGCGCGGATGACCGGGGGCGACCCGGGGCCGGTGGTGGAGTCGGGCAGCGGACGGCGGTGCGTCTACTTCCTCGTGGCGGCGGGCAGCACCGGCCACCGCGGCTGGCCCCAGGAGGTGACCCGGCTGACGAGCGGCCCGTACCGGGTCTGCTTCATCCCGGTGCCGGCGCTGGAGGGAGGGACGTGGCCGCTCGCCTGGCGGTACCCGCCCACCGCCCCCGGCCGGTTCGTGCACACGCTGCTGCTGCGCTCGGTGCTCGGTGAGGGGCCGGATCGCCGGCCGTGCGGCGACGGGCTCAGCTGAACACGATCATGGAGCCCTGGGCCAGCGAGCGCGTCGCGGCCGCGTGCAGGCCGAGCCACACGTGGCGTTCGCGGGCGAAGGGGCTCGGGTCGTACGGCGCCGGGACCGCCGGTTCCTCCAGCTCCGTCGGGGCGGAGGGCGGTTCCGGCGCCGCCGGGGGATTGGCCGGATCGATGCCGATCGACGGGGCCACGAACTCCAGCTCGCGCAGCAGGGACTGCGCGGAGCCCAGCGGGCCGCCGCCGGCGAGCAGTTCCTCGTTGGACAGCGGGTGCGGGAAGTCGACCGGGACGTACGCGCCCGCGTGGTCGTAGTGCCAGACCAGGTGGGACTGCTGGGCCGTCGACTCGAACATCTCCAGCAGCTGCTCGTAGTCGCCGCCGAGTTCGTCCACCGGCGTCACCGGCAGTCCGCAGACCTGGAGCAGGTACACCCGGCGCAGGAAGTGCAGCGCGTCGTAGTCGAAGCCGGCGACCGGGGCGACCTCGCCGGACAGGCCCGGCATGTACTGGTACACCGGCACCGGCGGGAGCCCGGCCGCGGCCAGTGCGTCGTTGTAGTGCGCGAGTTCCTCGGCGAACGGGTTGTCCGGGGTGTGGCACAACACGTCGACGAGCGGTACCAGCCACAGGTCACAGGCCAAAGAGAGCTCCTCGCATCGGCACGCGCGCGTTCACGCACAGCAGCAGGTGGTCAGGGAAGGGTAGTCGGTGGCGGCCGGGCTCAGCTCCCCCTGTGCAGGTCCCATACCCATACCCCACCGGTCCACTTCCCGTCCCGGCCGGTGAGCTTCTTCAGGACCGTGCGCAGGGCGCCGTCGTTCGGCTGCGGGGCCAGAACCAGGGCGCCCGCCTTCCAGTAGACGAAGTCCCGCTGCGCCTGGGCCCGCCAGTTCTTTCCGATGACCGGGACGAGACCGGTGTAGCGGACGTCCCGGAGCATGTTGGCGGTGTAGCGCGGGGCGGCACCGTAGATGCCGACCCGGTCCTCGCCGTACGGGCCGTTGAAGTAGCCGCCGGGCAGCCTGAAGCCCAGGTGTGCGGCCGTCTGCCAGTGCAGGGCCTCGGCGGCGCCCGGGTCGGGCAGCGGCACCGGGACCAGTGACTCGCCGTCCCGCACGTACGACTTCCACCCCCCGTCCGTGACGAACGCCGGCACCGCGACCCGGTCCGCGGACTTCAGCGGCGCCGGGACGAGCGGGAGCAGCGCGAAGGCCACGCCCAGCAGGCCCAGGTGCCGGCTGGACGGGGTCGGGGAGGCGGCGGCCCGGTCGAGGGCCAGCGCGAGGAGCATGCCGAGCGCCGGGGCGCAGATCATCGCCACCCGGCCCTCGATCACCGACTCGAACAGCGGCAGGTGGGCGAGCGGGGCCCAGGGGCCGGGCAGGACGGTGTCGGTGAGCGGGATGCGGATCCTCGCGCCGAGCGAGAGGACGGCCGCGGCCACCGCGGTGAACGCCAGCGCCCTGACCAGGGCGCGGTCCCACAGCCGTACGGCGATGGCGAAGGCGACGGCGACCAGCGGCCAGCCGTAGAAGGCGTTCTGCTCGGTCGGGTTCAGCGACAGCCGGCCGGCCGTCGCCGCGTCGCCCGCGATCAGGGAGCGCTCGGCGAAGGCGAGCAGGGACAGCGGACTGTTGCCCGCGCTGTCGCCGTGCGCGATGCCCGCGTAGCTCTGCGGCCCGGCGAACTGCCAGTACAGCGCGTACGCCACCAGCGGCAGGCAGACGGCCCCGGCGATCAGCAGACCCGTCAGCAGCGGCCGCAGGGCCGCCCGCGCCACGTCCCGGCGCGCGGCGCCGTAGGCGGCGGCGAACAGGAGCATGCCCATCGACGCGAGCAGCAGCGGCTCCTCGCCGAGGAAGATCTGGTAGGCGGCCATCAGGCCGAGCACGATCCCGTCCCGGACCACCCGGGCACCGCCGGCCAGGCGCAGCGCGCGGTCGACGATCAGCGGCACCATGAACAGGATGACGAAGTTGGGGTGCGCGTTGGCGTGGCTGACCATCGGTGGCGCGAAGGCCGCGAGGGACGCCCCGGCGAACGCGGCCGTCCGGCGGCGCACCACCCGCCTCGCGATCAGCCAGTACCAGGCGCCCGCGGTGGCGGCCAGGCCCAGCGTCATGCACACACTGAGCGCGACGGCCGGCCCGAACAGCAGGGTGACCGGAGTGAACGGCACCGACAGGCCCAGCATCACCGTGTTGGCCATCAGGTTGACGCCGTCCGGGAAGCCCTGGAGGTCGGTGAAGAGCGGGTTGCGCAGATGGGCGACGTTGTCCGCGGTGACCGCGAAGAACCACTCCCACTGGTTCTGGTCCTGCATGGAGTCGGTCAGATAGCGGTGGGAGGGGTCGAAGAACCGGCCCGAGTACAGGGCCACCGACATCAGCAGGAAGAGGACGGCGGCGAGCAGGTCGGCGGGGCGCAGCGAACGGGCCCGGATGCGGGCGAGGTCGGCGAGCACCCGGAGGTAGTCCAGGGGGCCGACCTTGGAGCCGGGGCGGTGGCTCCAGCGGACCGGGACCTCGGTCACCGGCCAGCCGGCGCGGTGGAAGTGGTGCAGCACCTCCACGTCGATGCCCCAGCCGTCCAGGCGGGCGGCGCCGAAGGCCGCGCGGGCCCGGTCGCCCTCGAACAGCTTGAAGCCGCACTGCGTGTCCCGTATCCCGGGCACGGCCGTGCGGCGGATCAGGAAGTTCCCGGCCCGGCCCAGCAGCTCGCGCGCCCGGTGCTGCCGGTCGGCTATCTCCGCGCCCGGCACCGACCGGGAGGCGATGGCCGCCGCGCCGCCCTCGACGAGCGCCTCGTCCAGGCGCTCCAGCTCCTCGATGGGCGCGGACAGGTCGGCGTCGGTGATCAGGACCCGCCGGCCGCGGGACGCGGCGACCCCGAGCCGCAGCGCGTGCCCCTTGCCGCGGTTGCCGGGGGAGGTGACGAGGCGTACCCGGGGATGGTCGAGCGCACCGACCTCGCGGGTGCCGTCGGTCGAGCCGTCGTCGGCGACGATCACCTCCCAGGTGTCCGCGTACGCGGCGAGGTAGCCGGTGATGGCCTCCAGGGTGGGGCCGAGGCGCTGCTCCTCGTTGTAGGCCGGGATGACGACGGAGAGACCGACCTGGCCGGGAGCACCGTCGGCGGCCCGCGGACGGGGTATGCGGACGCCGTGTTCCGCCGCGCCGCTCACTGGGCCGCCAGCCGTTCGACCAGGGCCAGGGCGTGCTCGTTGGCGGCGGCCACGATCGCGCGGGCGGTGTCGGCCTCGCGGCGGGCCAGGGCGTCGACCAGTTCGGTGTGCCCGGCCCACAGCCGGCCGCGCACGTCGGGCAGCCGGCGCAGGTGCTGCACCGCGCACACCCAGGACTGCACCCGCAGCCGGTGCAGGAAGTCGGCCAGGTAGGGGTTGCCGAACAAGCCGCTCAGCTCGCGCCAGAACCGCAGGTCGTAACCGATCAGCACGGTCAGGTCACCGGACGCGGAGGCGCGCTGCGCCTCCTCGCCGCGCCGGCGCACCGCCGCCAGGGCGGCCACCGTCCGCGGGTTCTCGGCGTCGGCGAAGGCCGGGTGCCCGGCGGTCAGGCACTGGAAGATGCCGTCGGTGACCAGGGAGCGGGCCTCGATCATGCTCCGGTAGTCCGCGAGCGAGTACTCGGGGACCCGGAAACCGCGGTGCTGGTCGGCCTCCAGGATGCCCTGCGCGGAGAGGTCGACCAGGGCCTCGCGGACCGGGGTCGCCGAGACGCCGTACTGGTCGGCGATCTCCTTGACGGTGAACGCCCGGCCCGGCGTGAGGCGGCCCGCCAGCACCTCGTCACGCAGCGCGTCCGCGATCTGCTGGCGCAGGGTGCTGCGCGTCACGGCGCCGCCGTTGCCGGGCATCGTCCGGGCCTCCTCACACGTGCGGGTGACGTACTCGTCCTCACTTACGAGCACGTCACCTTACGCGTTCGGGTTGCGCGCGGGGCAGTTCGAGTTCGGCTACACGGTGTACGTGTCGGCCACGCTCAGAGCCGCGTCGAGGGCCGCGAGTCCCTCCTTCAGTTCGGCCTCCGTGACGTTGCACGGCGGGACCACGTGGGTGCGGTTCATGTTCACGAAGGGCCACAAACCGTGCTGCTTGGCGGCGGCCGCGAACGCGGCCATGGGGGCGTTCGCCTCGCCGGCCGCGTTGTACGGGACCAGCGGCTCCCGGGTCTCCCGGTTCCGCACCAGTTCCAGCGCCCAGAACATGCCGGTGCCGCGCACCTCGCCGACGCTCGGGTGGCGCTCCGCCAGGGCGGCGAGGGCCGGGCCGAGGACCGACGAGCCGAGCCGGGCCGCGTTCTCCACGACGCCCTCCTCCGCCATCGCGGTGATCGTGGCGACGGCGGCGGCGCAGGCCAGCGGGTGCCCGGAGTAGGTGAGACCGCCGGGGTAGGGCCGCTTGCCGAAGGTCTCGGCTATCCGCGGGGAGATGGCGACACCGCCGAGCGGCACGTACCCGGAGTTCACGCCCTTGGCGAAGGTCATCAGGTCCGGGACGACCCCGAACAGGTCGGCGGCGAACCACTCGCCGGTCCGGCCGAACCCGGCCATGACCTCGTCCAGGACGAAGACGATGCCGTACTTGTCGCAGATCTCGCGCACCCCGGCCAGGTAGCCGGGCGGCGGCACCATGATCCCGGCGGTGCCGGGGATGGTCTCCAGGATGATCGCGGCGACCGTGCCCGGTCCCTCGAAGGCGATCGTCGTCTCCAGGTGCTCCAGCGCCCGCGCGGTCTCCTGCTCCTCCGTCTCCGCGTAGAAGCGGGAGCGGTAGAGGAACGGCGCCCAGAAGTGGACGACGCCGGCGCTGCCGCTGTCGGAGGCCCAGCGGCGCGGGTCGCCGGTGAGGTTCACCGCCTGCTGGGTGCCGCCGTGGTACGAGCGGTAGGCCGAGAGCACCTTGGGGCGGCCCGTGTGCAGCCGGGCCATGCGCACCGCGTGCTCGACGGCGTCGGCGCCGCCGTTGGTGAAGAAGATCTTGTCCAGGTCGCCGGGGGTCCGCTCGGCGATCAGCCGGGCCGCCTCCGAGCGGGCCTCGATCGCGAAGGCGGGCGCGAAGGTCGTCATCGTCGCGGCCTGCTCCTGGATGGCCGCGACGACCTTGGGGTGCTGGTAGCCGATGTTCGTGTAGACGAGCCCGCTGGTGAAGTCCAGGTACCGCTTGCCGTCGTAGTCCCAGAAGTACGACCCCTCGGCGCCTGCGACGGCGAGCGGGTCGATGAGGTCCTGGGCGGACCAGGAGTGGAAGACGTGCGCGCGGTCAGCGGCCTTCACTGCGGCGCCGGCGGAGGGGTTGGGCTGAGGGGTCATGCGGGCGAGGGTAAATGCCCGCGATACGGACGCGGCATGGGCGTCCTGTTCCCTGGGCGGGGTGTTTCCGCGACAGATTGTCGAAGTCGGCGGGCGGCGGCGGTCGGTACCGGTCGCCCCGGTCGCCGTTACGCAACCGTAGAGCCCGCTCCGCACGGCGCCCCGGGCCGCCGCACTATCCTCGGTCCGTTGCAGACCTATGGGGGGAAGGCGGCGCGGGGATGGAGAAGCTCGGAGCGGGGGAGCCGCAGCGGATCGGGGCGTACCGGCTGTTGGCGCGGCTCGGCGCGGGCGGCATGGGGCAGGTGTACCTGGCCCGGTCGGACCGCGGCCGTACGGTCGCCGTGAAGCTGGTCCGCGAGGAGCTGGCCGAGCAGGAGGAGTTCCGGGCGCGCTTCCGGCAGGAGGTGCAGGCCGCGCGGCGGGTCGGCGGCTACTGGACCGCGCCCGTGCTGGACGCGGACACCGAGGCTGCGGTGCCCTGGGTGGCCACCGGGTATGTCGCCGGGCCCAGCCTGCAGCAGGTCGTCGGGCACGACCACGGGGCACTGCCGGAGCGGTCGGTGCGGATCCTGGCGGCGGGGCTCGCGAACGCGCTGAAGGACATCCACGCGGCCGGGATCGTGCACCGGGACCTGAAGCCGTCCAACGTGCTGGTGACCATCGACGGGCCCCGGGTGATCGACTTCGGGATCGCGCGGGCGATGGAGACGCTGGCCGGGGACGGCCTGACCCGGACCGGCTCCCTGGTCGGGTCGCCGGGGTTCATGGCACCGGAGCAGGTGCGCGGGGACCGGATCACGCCCGCGTGCGACGTCTTCTGCCTCGGCTCCGTGCTCGCCTACGCGGCCACCGGCGTGCTCCCCTTCGGCGGCACGAACAGCGGGGTGCACGCGCTGATGTTCCGGATCGCCCAGGAGGAGCCCGACCTCGACGGGCTGCCGGAGGGGATCGCGGACCTGGTCCGCGACTGCCTGCGCAAGGACCCCGCCGCCCGGCCCTCCCTGGACCGGATCCTGGAGCTGACCGGAGCGGAGGACACCGTCGCCGGGGGCCGGTCCCGCGACCCCTGGCTGCCGGGCGCGCTGGTGGCCCAGCTGGGCCGGCACGCGGTGCGGCTGCTGGAGACGGAGGACCCGGAGAGCACCCCGCCGCCGTCCGCCCGGGCCGACGCCGGCCCCGCCGCGGGCCTCCAGCCCGCGCTGCCGCCCGC
>NZ_JAJSZC010000188.1:0-15978 GCF_036815105.1 Streptomyces sp. IBSBF 3136 | reverse complement strand
CTCCACCTCGCCCCCCGCGCCCCCTCACTCGACGTACCGCGCGGCCCCGGTGGCGAGGTGGAGGGCCTGTTCGAGGGGGCCGCGCCGGAACCGGCGGGTCCACAGGGTCGCCAGCAGTGTGGCGGCCGCGGCGAAGCCCACCAGCACCGGCAGGGCGCTCATGGCGTCGCTGTCGACCGCCGGTACGTACCAGACCTCGTCGAAGAACCAGAGCGCGACGATGTGCAGGACGTAGGCGGTCAGCGCCATCCGGCCGACCGCCACGACCGGAGTGGCGGCACGCGTGAGGCGTGGCAGCCCGTCGGCGACGGCGAGGCAGGCGGCGAGTACGGCCAGGGCGACGCCGGTGTTGCCGATGATGGAGAAGGTCGTCTGGCTGTGCGGCGCGGCCACGAGCAGCCAGGAGAGCGGCGTGTGTCCCTCGGGTGTGCCCACGGTGTCCGACCACCACGCCGACCCCGGCGAACCGCCGTCGGTGGCGGCCCCCACGGACGTGAGGGCCCCCGGGACCAGGTGCAGGGCCAGCCAGGAACCGCCGTAGCCGAGCACGGCGAGCGCTCCGCCGGTGACGGCCAGCCGGGACCGGACGCCGGGCCGGGCGAGGTCCAGCTTGGCGATCGCCATGCCCGCGACCACGAACGGCATCCAGGTGAGGGCCGGATAGTCGCCGGTGACCAGCAGTTCCGTGAAGCCGCCGGAGCCGGTGAGCCTGGCCAGCGGATCCCAGGCGGCGACGGTGTCCGCCCAGTCGCCCCCCTCGATCGTCTGCCGGAACACGTAGAGGAGCTGGGGCAGGACCAGTGCGCCGGCGGCCGCGACGATGGCGAGCGGTCCGGCCCGCAGCCGGTACAGCGGGACCACGGCGAGGAAGATCAGGCCGTAGTAGCTGAGGATCACGTTCACCTCGGTGTCCAGGGCGGTCAGGGCGTAGCCCAGCACGACGAGGACACCGGCGCGGATCGCGACCCGGGCCACCGCCTGCCGGCCGGGGCGCCCGGTCCGGGGGCGCGGGCGGCCGGTGATGATGACCAGCGAGAAGCCGGCGAGCAGCGCGAAGAGGGCGGAGGAACGGCCGCGGGCCGTCTCCAGCACGAATCCCACCGGGCCGCCCACGGTCACGTCGGGCCCGACGTGCGCGGAGAACATGCCGAGCACGGCGAGCCCGCGGGCGAGGTCGACACCGATCAGCCGCCCCGTCGAGGGCGCGCCGCCGGGTTCGCGGGCACGGTCCGCAGCACGCTCGCTCGCCGGACGCGCCGCGCAGTCACGCGGTGGACCGGCCGCACACTCGGGCGGCGCACCCCCCACGGTCTCGCCCGCCGAACCCACCGCACGCTCAGGCGGCGCACCCGCCCCGAGCTCACTCGCCGCACCCACCGCACACTCACGCGGTGGACCCGCCGCGCATTCATGCGGCGCCCGGGCGGACATGGCCGACCACGCCTTCTGCGTCATGCCTCCAGGTTCCGCCGGAGCGCCCGCCACGGCTCACCCGCCGTCCTTCCGAAGGCACCCCGCCGGTCGGCCGGAGCCGCCCCGACGACCGGCCGGGTCCGCGCCGCCAATCGGCGGGAATCGTCCCCGCCGCGCTGTGCGGACGCCGTGCGGTGGTACGCATCCGGACGAACGCATCCGAACGAGGGGCGGGCGACGAGCGGAGCGCACGTGATCCGGGTCCTGGTGGTCGACGACGAAGCCCTGGTCCGCACGGGCTTCACCCACATCCTCGCCACGGCCGAGGACATCGAGGTCGTGGCCGCGGTCGACGGCGGCCAGGCCGTGCGGTCGGTGCGTGAGTCGCGCCCCGACATCGTCCTGCTGGACATCCGGATGCCGGACGTGGACGGGCTCACCGTGCTGGCGGATCTGCGCCGGATGCCGGACCCGCCGGTCGTGGCCATGCTCACCACCTTCGACGCCGACGAGTACGTGGCGACCGCCCTGCGCTCGGGCGCCGCCGGCTTCCTGCTCAAGGACACCGACCCGGAGCAGCTTCCGTACCTGGTCAGGGCGCTGGCCGAGGGCGGGACGGTGCTGTCCTCCAAGGTGACTCGCACGGTGGTGGACGGCTACCTCGACAAGGGCGAGCGCGAGCCCGCCGCCCGGCTCACGGCCCGGCTCACCGAGCGGGAGCGCGAGGTGCTCGTGCTGATGGCGGACGGTCTGGCCAACGCCGACATCGGCGAACGGATGCACCTGAGCGCCGGCACGGTCAAGGGCCATGTCAGCGCGGTGTTCGGCAAGCTCGGGGTCAGCAGCCGGGTGCAGGCCGCGCTGATCGCCGAGCGGGCGGGCCTGCTGGGCGCGGAACGGGCCCCGGAACGGGACGAGGACGCCGTATGACGTGCCGCGGGGTGACGCGCCGCGGGGTGCCGGCCGTACTGCTGGACGTCGCTCTGGTGCTGGTCGCCCTGGCGGACACGTGGGCCAACGTCGACCTGGGGCAGCAGCCGGCCGTGAGCTGTGCGCTGCTCGGCTCCTTCGCCCTGCTGCTGCGCCGGCGCCTGCCGCTGACGACGTTCCTGCTGACGGTTCCCACCGCGATGGTGTCCGACGCGGTGTTCGCCACGCTGGCCGCGCTGTACACGCTCGCCTCGCTCAGCCGCCACCGGGTCCTGCTGGCCTGCTGCGCCCTGACGTACGCGATCATCGACTTCCTGCCCTGGCCGTGGTCGACGCTGAGGGCCAACGAGCTCTCCGGCACCCACAACGTCGTCCACCTCATCTACGCCGTGGCCACGGCGGCCGCCCCGGTCTTCCTGGGCCAGCTGGTCCAGGCCCGCCGCGAACTGTCGCTCCGGCTCACCGAGATCACCGAGGCCCGGGAGCACGAGCGGCTGCTGACCGCGCAGAGCGTGCTGGCGCGGGAGCGGGCGCAACTGGCGCGGGAGATGCACGACGTGGTCTCCCACCAGGTCAGCCTCATCGCCGTGCAGGCCGGGGCGCTCCAGGTGAGCAGCCAGGATCCCGAGGCCAAGAGGGGCGCGGCCGCGATCCGGCGGCTCAGCGTGCAGACCCTGGACGAACTGCGGCACATGGTCAGCGTGCTGCGCGCCTCCGGCAGCCGCCCCACCGAACTCACCCCGCAGCCGTCCCTCGCCGACCTGCAACGGCTGGTGGACGGCAGCGGCATGGAGGCGGAGCTGAAGACGGACCTCCCCGAGGGTCTGTCCCCGCCCGTCCAGCGCGCCGTCTACCGGACGGTCCAGGAGGCCCTGACCAACGTCCGCAAACACGCGCCGGGCGCCACGGCCACGGTCCGCCTGCACCACGCGAACGGCAACATCAAGGTCACCGTCACCAACACCGCCCCGACTCGCCCGCCGCTCCCCCTCCCCGGCGCCCACCACGGCCTCCTGGGCCTACGCCAACGAGCCGAACTCCTCGGCGGCACGGTCACCGCGGGCCCCACCCCCGACGGCGGCTACGAACTCCATCTCGAACTGCCCCGGGAGGGGGCGGGGTGAGCCGCACCTGCCATTTCCGGGCTCGGCACGGGTCAGGGGATCCAGTCCATCGGGGTTGGTGCGGATCGCTTGGTAATCGGCGAACAGCCCGGCCGGGAGGGAGTCCATGCCCTGATCGTGTTGACCGCCCCCGGCAGTCGGTGCTGGAGTCGGCACGTGGACAGCATCCCCGCCAACCGGCGGCTCTGGAACCAGATCAGCAGCACCTACCAGCACGAGCACGACCCGCAGATCGGCGCCGCACCCCGGCTGTGGGGCATGTACTCCATCCCCGACGCGCACCTGCGGGCCCTGGGCGACGTCACCGGCAAGCGCGTCCTCGAACTCGGCTGTGGCGCCGGCCAGTGGTCCAGGGCGCTCGCCGCCGAGGGCGCCACCGTGGTCGGGCTCGACCTGTCCGAAGCCCAACTCGCCGCAGCGGGCGACGCGATGGGAGCGGTCCGCTACCCGCTGGTGCAGGGCGCCGCCGAACAACTCCCCTTCGCCGCCGAGAGCTTCGACCTGGTCTTCTGTGACTTCGGTGGGCTGAGCTGGGCGCCCCCGCATCTGGCCGTCCCGCAGGCCGTACGCGTCTTGGGCCGAGGCGGGCGCCTGGTGTTCAACGTCGCCAGCCCATGGTTCGAAGCTTGCTACGACGAAGCCGCCGGCCGTGTGACCACGACGCTGCAGCAGGACTACTTCGGGCTGAACACCATCGCCGAAGGCGACGGCGCGACCAGCTATCAGCTCACCTACGGCGACTGGGTCAAGGTCCTGCGCGGCGCGGGTCTCGTCATCGACGACCTCATCGAGCCGCGGCCAGAACTCGGAACACCCAACGGCTACAACGAAACCGACCCGCCCGACTGGGCACACCGCTGGCCGGCGGAACTGCTCTGGGTGACCCACAAACCGTGAGTTCCGCCGCGCCGAGACGTGAAGGCGACCCCTCACCGGGCAGGCCCAGGCCATGACTGACCCAACGCCCCAACGCTCCCCGTGCCACCCGGACTCGGACAGGCCCTAGGCCTCGCCCTTCACCGCTTCCTGGGCCATCTCCACGAACCGCTCCACCTTGGGATGCCCGCCGTGCTGGGGGTACACCAACTGCAAGGGCACCATCGGTGCGTCCGGGATCTCCAGGAACGAGACGAACGCGTGGATGTGCTGGCGGCCCACGAACTCCGGTACGACACCGAGTCCCTTGTTCGCCGCCACGGCCTCCAGCCATTCGTCGAAATTGCGGCACGACACCGCTACCTCGGGCCGCCGGTCCGCCGGCCACTCGTCCAGGTTCGTCGTCCCGCTCACCTCGTTCAGCACCAGTTGGTGGTCGGCGATCTCGTGCCAGCTGATCTCCTCCCGCCCGGCGAGTTTTGAACGGGTCGAGACGGCCACGATCCTGCGCTCGTGCAACAACGTCACCGACCTCATGCCCGACGGCACCGAGACCCGCCCGCGCAGCACGGCGACGTCGGAATGCCCCCGATCCACCCCCGCGAGCTTCGCGTCATGGCGCTGCACGCTCACCGACACGCCCGTCTCCGCCTCGAAGCGCGCGATCGCAACCTGGGGCCAGGGCGACGGGAAGCCCCAGGCGAAGCCCACCCGGAACGCCTCGTCCTCCGGTTTGGGCCACAGCGCCGCTTCCAGCCTCGGTATGAGGACACTCAACTGCGCGTAGAGCGCCTCACCGTCCGGGGTGAGCGTCACCTGCCGCGTCGTCCGTTCGAGCAGCCGTCTCCCCAGCAGGGCCTCCAGACGCCGCATGCTGCGACTGAGCGTCGGCTGGGACACGTCCATCCGCTTCGCCGCACGGGTGAAGTGCCGTTCTTCCACGACCGCAAGGAAGCCCCGCAGATGGTGTAACTCGATACCCATGATCGACACCATATGCGGAGCGGCGCGTAGGGACCCGGACACCGTGTCGGGATCCTTACGCGCACACGTGGCACGGCTTCGGGTTCAGCCCTGGTACTCCTCCTGCGTGACATGCTCCTTCCACTGCGTCGGGCCGTCGGTGACGGCGATGTGCGTCATGAAGGTCCCCGGACCGGCACCGTGCCAGTGCTCCTCGCCCGGGTGGCAGACGACCGTGTCGCCGGCGCGGATCTCCTGCACCTCGCCGCTGCGGAAGCCGAGGAGCCCCACGCCTTCGGTGACGTGCAGGACCTGGCCGGCCGGGTGGCGGTGCCAGGCACTGCGCGATCCGGGTGTGAAGAGGACGTTGCGCACTTCGGCGTTGGCGGTCGCGCCGATCCGCGGCCACAACCACACGTCGCCGGAGAACCGGTCCGCGGGCCCCTTGGTCGCGTCCCCCGGGTGACGGATGACATCCATGATCTGTACTCCTTGGTTCATGTCCGTTGTGTGAGGGCTCCGGAGAGCCCGGTCGATGTGTGCGGCGTACGCGGCGTACGTGGCGTACGTGGTGTGCGCGGTGCCGTGTGGGAGGTGATGGAGGGCGAGGGCCTGTCCTACGACGACGTCTTCGTCCTCGCGGCCCGTCCCGTCCGCCCCGCCATCGCCATGACTGCCGCGGCGGCCACCGACACGGCCGCGAGCCACGCGTTCGTCGAGCTGAACGCGTCCCGCGCCGTACCGGTGTTCTCGGTCAGGGCGAGGTAGACGGTGCCGAAGACCGCCACGCCCATCGTTCCGCCGACCTGGAGAGTCGTGTTGAACAGGCCGCTCACGTCGGACGCGTAGACCGCCTCGACGGACTCCGTCAGGTGGGCCAGCGTCCCGCTGAACGCCGCGCCGTAGCCGATCCCGCCGATGCCCAGGAGCAGCACCAGCCACGCCGCGCTCTGCAGGCCCGCGGCCACCCCGGCGAAGGCCACCGCCATCAGAAGGGCGCCCGCCGGGGCCGCCAGCCGGCGCGTGCGCGCGCCCGCCCGCCCCAGGACCGGGCCGACCAGGGCGAACGTGGCCACCCACGCGATGGGCAGCAGCCCCGCGTACACCGCGCTCTTGCCGAGGCCCTGCTGGAGGTAGAGCGCGAGGACGAAGAGGAGGGCGAAGTAGCCCGCGCGCGTGACCGCCTGGGACACCAGTGCCAGGGCCACCCGGCGGCGGGCCAGCAGCGCCACGTTCATCAGCGGTTCGCCGCCGCTCCGTGCGATGCCCCGCTCGGCCTTCGCGAACAGCGCGAAGGCGGGCAGCGAAGCGGCGAGCGACGTCCAGGTCCACCACGGCCAGCCCGCGTCCTGCCCCAGCACCAGGGGGGCGACCAGCAGGAACAGAGCCGCAGACAGGAGTACTACGCCCTTCAGGTCCAGCTTCCTGGCGCCGCGATCCTCGTCGGCAGGCAGGAACACGTACGACGCGACGAGCAGGACGATCCCGATCGGCACATTGACGAGGAAGATCGGCCGCCACCCTGTTCCCAGGACGTCGGCCGAGACGAGCACGCCCCCGAGGGCCTGCCCGATCACCGAACTCACGCCCAGCACAGCGGTGTACGCGCCCAGTGCGCGGCGCCGCGCCTCCCCCTCGAAGTTGACCTGGATGCCCGTGAGTACCTGCGAGACCATCAGCGCCGCGCCCCCGCCCTGGACCACGCGCGCCGCCACCAGCGTGACGCCGTCCGGCGCGATGCCGCAGCCCAGGGAGGAGAGAGTGAACACCGCGAGGCCGGCCAGGTACGTCCGGCGCCGACCGCGGATCTCACCGAGGCGGGCTCCGGTGATCAGCAGCATCGCGTACGCGAGGGTGTACCCGGAGACGATGAGCTCCAGCTCGCCGCTCGATGCGTGCAGGCGGTCGCGGATCGAGGGGATCGCCACGTTCACCACGGCGATGTCCACGTTGCCCAGGAACATGCCGCCGAGCAGGGAGGCCAGCACCCAGCCCGCGTGCCGCCGGGGTCGTCCGGGGCCCGGTGACCCCGTGGTCGTCGCCTTCGACCGGTGCACCAAAGTGATCTTCACGGAACTCTTCTCCGCCTTGGCTGGTAAGTACGGGGCAACGCGGTCCCGCAGGACCGGCCGAGCGTGTTCTAGACCGCGTCCCGCTGCACCAGCTGGAACTGGATACCGGCGGAAGTGGCGGGCTGGGTCCACGCGTTGAGGTTCGGTCCGACGGCGACGGGCTCGCTCGTGGTCAGGTCGACGCCCAGACCGCGCACCGCCCGCATGATCGTGGGCACGTCGTCCACCTCGACACCGATGTGTTCGATGCGGGCCTGGTTGCCCTCGCCGAGCCGGCGCTCGCGCGCCTCGGGCGTCGTGGGCTCGATGAGCTCGATGCGGCCGTCGCCACAGTGGTAGAACGCGATCTTCACGTTCCGCTCCGGGACCTCCTGGGCGCGCTCGAGGACCATTCCCAGGCTCTCCAGGAACGCCCGCGCCTCGGCGAGGTCGTCGACCACCACTCCGACGTGATCGATGCGCTTCAACATCTTCGACTCCTTCGAACGATCGCTTGCGCGCACTAGGCGCCGCTGACCTGCGGGTGAGGGGAGAGTGGCGGGGCCGCTGCCGCGCCCTCGACCGTCGTCCGGCCGGCCCGGATCCCCTCGCGGGAGAACTTGTTGTGCAGGGCGGCCTGCTGGGGGAGGTTCGACATGTTCAGCAGGAGGAGGTCCCCCTCCGTGCCCCGGTTCTCGAAGTGGTGCGCCCACCAGGCGGGGATCAACAGCACATCCCCGTCACTCAGTTCGGCGGTCTCGTCCGTCTCGTCGAGTACGAGGACGCCCGAACCGGAGCGTACGAAGTACAGGTGCCACCAGGAGTGCGCGTGGGGGGTCGTGCGCTCCCCGGGGCGTACCGACTGGAACGTCATGGACGTCCCCGGCACGATCTCGTGGCCGCCGTCGGGTCCGGCGAGCGTCAGGGTGCCGTACTCCGAGTGCTCGGCCGCCGCCAGCTCACCAGCCAGGGTCTCCCATGGCCAGACCACCGGCGCCGGGGTCTCCAGGACGTGACGCCTGCGGAACTCAAGGTACGGAAACTGTCGTCCGGTCTGCACCGGCATGCTCGGCCTCCCGCGCGGAGTCGTAGGGGTGGGTGAGGGCGTCGGCACCCGCCGTCCGGGGGCGGTGACGCGCGTCCGCGACCATGTCGCGGACGGCTGCGTCGGCGTCCCGGACGAACTGCGAGGCGATGCCGTGCCGGGGCAGCGCGTGCGTGTAGAACCGGGGTCCCTCGACGAGATAGCCGACGGCCCAGGCGCCGCGCAGCGGCGTGCCTCGCACCGTGAACGGACGGCCGGTCTCGTCGATGTCGATCCCGCCGGGCACGCAGTCGCCGTTGCGGTACGGGCGGACGAGCCCGCGCGCGAGCAGTGCGGCGGTCAGCGGCGAGCGGTCGCGCTCGGGGTGGAACGCGTCGAGCCGGGCGATGACCAGCGCGTCGGCGTGCTGGACCTCGGTGCCGCCGGGGTAGTCGGTACGGATGGTGTACCGGCCCTGCTCCCGGTCCGGTACGAGCCGTCCGCCGGGGCCGCCGGCCAGGCCGACCACCCCGGCCCGCATCAAGGCGAGCAACTGGTGGTTGCGGTGGCGGGGCGGCCCGAAGGAGACCCGGTTCATCAGCGGGACGTACACCGTGTTGAAGACGTGGTGCGACGCGGGTGTCAGACCGCCGAACTCGACCGCTTCGCGCAGTGCGGCCCGGGTGTCGCGGATGACGTCGGTGGCGGCCTTCACCGGGCTGGTGAGGTTGCCGAGTTCGGCCTGCGCCAGGTCCTCGGCGACGTGGTCGGTGAAGAAGCGCCGGAAGGCGGCCTGGTCGGTGAACTCCGCGCCGTCCAGCGGGTGGAGGAGCCGCTCTATGATCCGCCGTTCGTCCGGTGACAGCTCGTACCCCTCGGGCGGGACGGACCGGCCCTCCCACGCCACGCGGTACGCGTAGCCCATCTCCTTCACGAGCAACGGCAGCACGTCCTCGACGAAGTCGAGCTTTCCGTCCGGGCGGAGGCGGCGCAGTGCGCGCACCGCCTCCGGGGTGAAGAAGTGGGCCCGGTGGCCGCCCGTGACACCCTTCTGGTTGACCCCGCGCGCGCTGAACGGCAGGCACTGGCGGGAGAACAGCAGGATGCGCGGCTCGCGCCCGGAGGGGCGGTACTCGGTGTCGGGTCCGGTGCCGTGGAAGGTTCCGCCGCGGCCGGCGGTGAGTTCGGAGATCACGTCGTGAGCCGTCAGACCGAACCCCTGCACCGCGACGGTGGATCCCGGCGCGATGCGCTGGAGCAGCTCGACCGGGTAGGGCGTGGGGAAGTACGCCAGGTGCGGATTGCGGTCCGCGTGCTCACGGGCGAACTCCGCGTGGGCCCGGTCCTCGCCGGTGGGCACCCGCTCGCAGTGGCCGGTGGTCAGGAACAGGTAGTCGACGACGACGGTGAAGCCGCCGGCCAGGCGTACGGCGTAGCGGTCGCCGACGACGGGCGCGACGTCCACGGCGCGGTCGCGGTGCTGGACGACCCGTACGCCGTCCGGCAGCGAGCCGAGTGTCCGGTCGAAGACCCAGCTGAGATAGGAGCCGAGCAACCGCCTTGGAAGATAGGCGTGTTCGTCGACCGGTGCACCGCTGTCGTCCCCGGTCGGGTGGTACGTGCTGTCGAAGGCGCGGTAGCCCGCGGCGGCCGCCCATTCGGTGAACGACGGTCCGCTCCCCTCGGCGAACATCGACACCTGGCCGGCGACGGTGTTGGTCAGCAGGTGCGCGGGCTGGCGCGCGGAGTGGGCGCCCTGACCGCCGTCGCCCGGGTCGATGAGGTGGACGTCCAGCGTGTGCCCGTCGGGGAGTTGGCCGGCCAGCTCGCCGATCTTCTGCAGCACACTCAGGCCGCGCGGTCCCACGCCCACGACGGCCACGTGCAACGCGGTCATCGCGCGGCCCCGGCGTTCGCGGCGGCGGCCGGCAGACCGTCGACGGCCGGCTCGTGCAGGCACGTCCAGTCGGTTGCGCCGGGCAGCGGCGGGAACCGCAGGGCCACCAGGGGGTCGTGGCCGGGGATGACATGGTCGTCCCCGTCGGCCAGCGCCTCGATCGTGTCGTACGCGTCGAGCATCGGGGTGAGGCTCTCCAGGATCGGGAACGGGCTGCGCAGGCGGATGTTGGCCCACAGGTGCGCGGCGTCGCCGGCGAGCACCACCCAGCCGCGAGCGGTGGGCACGCGCACCACCTGGGAGCCGGGGGTGTGGCCGGGCACCGGATGCACGGTGACGCCGGGGATGATCTCCGCCTCGCCGCGGTGCAGCACCAGCTGGTCCTCGAAGAGGGCCTGTACGGCGGTCTTCACATTGACCGGCTCGAACGGCCTGCGCACCACGTGGTGGCGCATCGAGGGCCCGGTGCAGAACCGCAGCTCCTCCTCCTGGAGGTGGATCCGGGCGTGCGGGAACCGGTCGAGGTTGCCGGCGTGGTCGTAGTGCAGGTGCGTGACGACCACGTCGGACACGTCCCCGGCGGCGACGCCGAGGTCGCCCAGGGCCCCCACCGGGTCGCGGAAGAGGGTGCGCCCGCGCCGTCGCGCCATGTCCTCGGGGAATCCGGTGTCGACCAGCAGGAAGTGCCGCTCGTCGCGGACCACCCAGAGGTAGTAGTCGTTGGGCATGTCGGAGCCCGGAGTGAACTGCCCCTCGTCCAGGAGGAAGTTGTCACGCGCCGGGCGTCCCTGATGGGTGCCGAAGCGCAGCGCGAGCACCTCGTACAGCGGGATGTCCCCGTTCACGGTGCTCACGCCCCCACCAGGTCGAGCCGGCGGCCCTGGGCCGGGACGGTCGCGTTCTCCCAAGGGAACCTGTGTTCGCCGAAGGCGGGTACGAGCTGGTCGAACCAGGTTGCCTCGGGGTCGAACGCGGCGTAGAACGGCTGGCGCACCAGGTGGCCCTGCCGGGCCTGCAGGAGTTGCAGGGCGAAGACCTTCTCGCCCCTGATCGTGGGCGTGCCGTCGACCATGACCTTGCCGGGGAAGGCGCTCATCGACGGGCCGCGCACGGTCCGTGCCAGACCGGAGACGCTCGCGTAGGCGGTGCGGAAGATGTCGTACGCCGCGGTCAGCGGCAGCTCGAAGTAGGCGCGGGCGCCGGTGTCCCGCTCGACGAACATGTAGTAGGGGACGGCTCCGAGGCGTACGCCCTCGGTCCACAGCTCGTGCCAGGCGGCCGGGTCGTCGTTGATGTGGCGCAGCACGGGTGACTGCATGCGCACCACGGCGCCGGTGCCGTTGATGCGGCGCAGGGCCTCACGGGCGACGGCGGGGCGCAGTTCGGCCGGGTGGTTGTAGTGACCCATCAGGGCCAGGTGCTTGCCCGCCCCGACGATCCGCTCGAACAGGCGCAGCAGGTCGTCGGCGTCGACGTCGCTGACGAAGCGCTGCGGCCAGTAGCCGACCGCCTTGGTCCCGATCCTGATGTTGCGCACGTGGGCGAATTCAGGCGCCAGGAGTGGTTCGAGGTAGCGTTCGAGGGTCGCGGTGCGCATGATCAACGGATCACCGCCGGTGATCAGGACGTCGGTGACCTCGGGGTGGCGCCGCAGGTAGGCGCACAGTCCCTCGGCGTCCTTGGCGGCGAAGTGCAGGTCCTCCTCGCCGACGAACTGGGGCCAGCGGAAGCAGAACGTGCAGTAGGCGTGGCAGGTCTGGCCCGCGCTGGGGAAGAAGAGGACCGTCTCCTTGTACTTGTGCTGGATGCCGGGCACCACCTCCCCGTCGAGCTGCGGCACGTTGTGCGTGAGCTGGCCGGCCGGGTGCGGGTTCATCCGGGTCCTGGCCGCGTGGATCTCCTTGGCGAGCCGCTGCTTGTCACCTGAGCGCAGCACGTCGCGCAGGGTGGCGTAGTCGTCGGGGTCGAGCATCGACTCGTGCGGGAAGTTGAGGCGGAAGATCGGGTCGTCGGGTATTCGGTCCCAGTCGATCAGTTCGTCGAGCACGTACTGGTTGGTGCGGAACGGCAGAACGTGGGACACGACCTCGACGGCCTCGCGCAGTTCGTGCGGAATGCGCTCCCATTGGGGCGCGCGCTTGATCGAGGAGCGGTTGTAGGGCTTGTACTTCGCTTGGCTTCCGGTGTGGCTCGGAATTTCCATGGCGGACCCCCGTCAGGTGGCTGGAAGGGAATTGCCGTGAACGGCGGCGCCAGGGCGGATGCGGGGGCTCCCGCGCATCTGTGCATCCCCGCACCCGTCTGGTCTGGTGTTTCCAGCCATGTGGCGCCGTTCGTTCGCCGCACCGGAAACGTAGCCCGGGGCGAGCGGGCGGGAGAAATAGCTTCCGGCGCGTATTGATTCGCGGAGCGCATGAATGGCTTCCATGAGCGCGGCGCATCAATCGGATGTGGCGTGCATCAATCGCTTGGCCGGGGTTCGGGGACGGTGCTTAGGATCGGGCGTCGCCGGTTCGCCGGCCGTTTCCGGCCGAGGCGTCTCAATTCACGGCACCCGCGCGGCACGCGCGGTACAGGAAGCGGGGGATCTTCCTTTGAACGGTCGACTCGAGGTCGGCATCGTGGGCATGGGCCCGCGCGGACTCAGTGTCCTGGAGCGTCTGTGCGCCAACGCGGCGGCGGATCCGGCCGGCGGTCCGGTGACCGTCCACGTCGTCGATCCGGCCCCGGCGGGCGCGGGCCGCGTGTGGCGCACCGACCAGTCCGCGCACCTGCTGATGAACACGGTGGCGGAGCAGATCACGGTGTTCACCGACGCCGAAGTGAGCTGTGCGGGCCCGGTGGTGCCCGGGCCCGATCTGTACGCGTGGGCGGCGTCACTCGCCGCGGACCCCGGTGACCGTCCGCCCGACGTGCTCGCGGAGGCGCGGGAGCTGCGGCCCGGCTCGTACCCCTCGCGCGCGCTGTACGGCCACTACCTGCGCTGGGCCTTCCGGTGGGTCGTGCGCACCGCACCCGCCCGGGTGAGCGTCCGCGTGCACCGGGACACCGCGACCGCCCTGGACGCCCGGTACGGCCACGACGTGCTGCGCCTCGCGAGCGGTACGCGGCTGCGGCTGGACGCGGTGGTCCTGGCGCAGGGACACGTGCCCGGGGTCCGGGCGCCTCAGGGCCCCGGGCCGCGGCACATCCCGCCCGGCAACCCCGCCGACACCGGGCTCGGCGCGATCGCCCCGGGTGAACCGGTGGCGCTGCGCGGCCTCGGCCTGGCGTTCTTCGACTACCTGGCGCTGTTCACCCGAGGGCGGGGCGGCCGCTTCGACGAGCGGCCGGACGGCACGCTCGCCTACCGGGCCTCCGGCCGCGAACCGCGCCTGTACGCGGGGTCCCGGCGCGGGCTGCCGTACCAGGCGCGTGGCGAGAACCAGAAGGGCCCGGGCGGGCGCCACCGGCCGGTGCTGCTCACGCCGCGCACCATCGACGCGTTACGGGGCCGGGCCGCGGACGGGGGCCTGCGCTTCCGCAGGGACGTCTGGCCGCTGATCGCCTGTGAGGTCGAACTCGTCTACTACGAGGCGCTGTTGCGGCGCCTCGGCGCAACGGAGGAGGCCCGCGCCGCGTTCCTCCACGGCTACCTGGCGGCGCCCGCCGGAGGATTGGCGCAGGAGCGGCTGCTGGACAGGTACGGCATCGCGGCCGGGGACCGCTGGGACTGGGACTCCCTCACCGCACCGCACCCGGCCGAAGCGCTGCGCGGGCGGCCGGAATTCACCGCCTGGCTGGCCTCACACCTGGAGCGCGACGCCGCGCTGGCCCGCGGCGGGAACGTCGACGAGCCCGTCAAAGCGGCCCTGGACGCGCTGCGCGACCTGCGCAACGAGATCCGCCAGGTCGTCGATCACGCGGGGCTCACCGGCGCCTCCTACCGCGACGAACTCGTGAACTGGTACACGCCGTTGAACGCCTCCCTGTCCGTCGGTCCGCCGGGACGCCGGATCGCGGAGATGGCCGCCCTGGTCCGCGCGGGCGTCCTCACCCCACTGGGCCCGGCGATGCGGGTGACCGCCACGGCGACGGGCTGGGCGGTGTCCTCGGCGGTGGTCCCGGGCGGCGCCGTCGCCGTCACCACGCTCATCGAGGCGCGGATACAGGACTCCGACGTGCGCACGACGTCCGACCCGCTGCTGCGCCACCTCCTCGACACGGGCCAGGCGGTCCCGTACCGCATCCCCGACCCGGACGGCGACCACCACGAGACGGGTGCTCTCGCGGTGACCCGCAGACCCGCCCGCGTCCTGGACGCGGGCGGGACCCCGCACCGCGGCCGCTTCGCGCTGGGCGTCCCGACGGAGGGGGTGCACTGGGCGACGGCGGCGGGTGTACGGCCCGGCGTGGACTCGGTGACGCTGGGCGACGCGGACGCCATCGCACGTGCCGTTCTCGCCCTGGGCGGGACGCCCCGCACGGGCCGCGGCCCCCTGACGGCCGACGCCCCGGCAAGCGCCCGGTGAAGGCCCCGGGCACGCTCCCCCGGGCCCGCTCCACCGCCCGCCCCGCGACCGGCGGGCCGGGCGGCAGCGGCCTGACCACCGCGTCGACCGTGGCGGTCGTCACCGTTCTCACCTCACTGCCGGTGTTCCTGCCGGGCGCGGCCGGCGGGCTCATCTCCGCCGAGTACGGCTGGAGTTCGACCCGCATGGGTGCGGTGCTGGCGGTGTACTGGCTGGCCTCGCTGGCCGGTGCGTACGTCACCAAGCACGCCGCCGTGCCCCAGGTGGTGGAACGTGTCCTGGCGATCGCGCTGGGCGTCACCGCGCTGGGTCTGGGCTGCGCGGCGGCGGCACCCGTGGTGGGCCTGTGGGCGAGCTCCGCGCTCGGGGGATTCGTGTACGGCTCCACCCAGCCGCACACCAACGCCCTGCTCATGCGCCGCTGCCCGCCCCGCACCCGGGCCTTCGCCTTCGGCCTCAAGCAGGCGGCGGTGCCGGCGGCGACCCTGCTGGCGAGCGCGTCCATGCCGCTGCTCGCCCAGCCGGCGGGCTGGCGTCCGCTGTTCGGGCTGACAGCCGTTCTGTGCGCGGTGGCGACGGTGCCGCTGCTGCGGAGGCGGGAGCTTCCCGGCGCCCGAGCCGGCGCACCCGCGCGGCGGCGCGCCCCGCTGCACCGGGACCGCTACCTGATGGCGCTGAGCTGCGCCGGCTTCTTCGGAGCGATGGTGGGCAACGGCCTGGGCGGATTCCTGCTGCTGTCCCTCACCACCCGGGGCACCTCGCTGACGGTGGCGAGCGCGGTGGCGACGGCCGGCGCGGCCCTCAACATCACGGTTCGCCTGGGCACCGGCTGGCTGATCTCGCGCCGCCCGGGGGCGACCTGGCCCGCGCTGACGGCCCTGTTCCTGACCGGAGCGTGCGGGACGGCCCTGCTCACCGGGACACACCTGGCGCTGACCGCCACGGGCGCCCTCCTCGCGTACGGCGGCGGCTGGGGCTGGGCAGGGCTGCTGCACTACGCGATCGGGCTGCCCTACCCCGGGCAGGAGCAGCGGGCCACGGCCTACAGCCAGATGGGCGTCTCCCTGGGCGCGGCCGCGGGACCGCTCCTGTGCGGGACCCTGTTCGCCGCGGCCCCGCAGGCGGCGTGGTGGGCGCTGACCGCGGCGGGGGCGGGGGCCGCCGGATGCGCGCTGGTGGCCCGCCGGGG
>NZ_JAJSZC010000187.1:0-15984 GCF_036815105.1 Streptomyces sp. IBSBF 3136 | reverse complement strand
CGCCCGCCCGCAGCCGGAAAACGACCGGCGAACGACCTGAGGAGTCGGCGCAGGAGGGGCGTGGTGTTCAATACGGCCTCATGACTGACAGCGGGCGCACGGCAAGCCGGACGGCGGTACTCGTGTGTCAGGGGCGGGCGGCCGCCCACGGCAGAGCCGGCACCGACCGGTTCTCCGACCCGGTGGCGGCCGAACTGCTGCGCGACGCCGAACGCACGGCCGTCGACGAGGTACGCACGGCCGCCGTGCCGAAGGGCCGGCAGGAACGCACCCGGTACGAAAGCGTGCGGGCCTGCGCCGAGGTCGTCGTGCCCCGGACGATCGCTATCGACGAGGCACTGCGCACACATGCGACCGGCCAGCTCGTGATCCTCGGCGCAGGTCTGGACACCCGCGCCTGGCGCCTGCCGGAACTCGCGCAGACCGACGTGTGGGAAGTCGACCATCCGGCCTCCCAGCAGGACAAGCGGGCCCGCCTCGCCGAGGCTGCGTCGAGGCTCCGGTCCCCCGGCGAGGGAGATGGCCCGTCCGCCGGGCAAGGCGAGCCGACCGGGCTGCCGGTCCTCGCCCGTTCCGTGCGGTTCACGCCGGTGGATTTCGCCGTCGACGACCTCGGTACGGCGCTGGACGCCCACGGGCACGACGCCTCCGCGCCCACCACATGGCTGTGGGAGGGCGTCGTCCCCTACCTCACGCGCGAGCAGGTACGCGCCACGCTGGCCGCACTCGCCGCCCGGACCGCCCCGGGCAGCGCACTCGTCGTCAACTACCAGGCGCCGTCGGCACGGGTCGCCGCGGGGCGGCTCCTGACTCGCCTGCTCGGCAGCTCCATCACCTCGGGTGAACCATGGCGCTCGCTGTGGCAGCCGGGGCAGATGGGCGCTCTGCTCTCGGAACATGGCCTGCGAGTGGTGTCGGACGACGATCTCCTCTCCCTCGCCTACGCCTTCGCCGGCCCGGCACACAGGCGGGCGTCCCTGCGGTCAGGACGTGTGGCCGTCGCGGAGCGCGCCTGACGTTGTTCGCCTGGCAACGCCCTCCCCCTGAGGGCGGGCTGAGCGGCGGCGGCCGCCAGTCCGTGGCGGCCGGTCGTCGGCCCCGCATGACGCGCACAGGAACCGGGGACTCGGACGCTCGCAAGCGGTCAGTGGTGCCGGGTCTCGAGCAGCATGGCCACGAGGGCCACGATCAAATTCGCGAACATGACGGCGAACCACGGAAAGAGTTCTTCCGCTCCGCCCGCTGTGTTCACGAGAATCGCCTTCTTCCGGAATTCCTGTCTTGTGGCTCCGCCATCGGTATCCGTGCATATCCGGGTACCCAGCTTTGACCGGCCTGTGCCATCACCTCATTTCACCCACCGCACTTCCCGGCTGATCCGTACTCCGGCGCAAGGGAGCGGCTCATGACGACACCTCTGCTCACCTTCGGGCACAGCTCGGCGGACCGCGAGCAACTCACCCACCTGATGCGCCAGGCGGGTATCCAGGCGGTGGTGGACGTGCGCACCGCCCCGGGCAGCCGCCGCAACCCCGACGTCCTACGGGACAGGCTCGCCGAGTGGATGCCCCAGGCGGCCATCGCCTACCGGTGGGAGCCGGCCCTCGGCGGGTTCCGCAAACCGGTGCCGGACAGCCCGGACACCTTCTGGCACAACCACTCCTTCCGCGGCTACGCGGCGCACACCCGCTCCCCCGAGTTCGTCACCGCGATGGGACAACTGCTGCGGCAGGCCGCGGACACCCGCACGGCGATCATGTGCCGCGAAGCGGTCTGGTGGCGATGCCACCGGCGCCTGATCGCGGACTTCGCCGTCATCGCGCGCGGCGTGCCGGTCCGCCACCTGATGCACGACGGACGCCTCACCCCGCATCCGCGCACCCCCGGAGCCAGACTGCGCCCGGACGGCCTCCTCGTCTACGACCGCCCCGACCCGTGACACAGACTCCCCCGAGTGGGCCGCAGGGGGCCGGCACGCGTGAGGCGGCCGGCTCATTCCGGGGCCGGCCGCCTCGCCTCAAGGGCACACGGTCACTTCAGGGCACGCCCAGGTCACAGAGTGCCCACCGGTCGGCCGACCGGTGGGCGAAGTGCCTACATGCCCGCTCGCATGCCTCCCCGCGCCTTCCCCGACTCCGCCGCCCGGGCGGCCGCGCTGGCTGCCAGCGCGAGAGACAGCGCGACGGCACCGACGATGACGTTGTTGACGATGGTCTTGGTCGTGCTCACGTTGCCCGCGACGATCCACGGAGCGATGATCGTCCACACTCCCAGAGCGCAGGCGCCCCACGCCATGCTGTGGGTCCGCTCATATGCACGGCCGAACCCGCCGCTCATCAGCAGGGCGTAGGCGAGACCGACGAGGAGGTTGGTGACGGCAAGGGTCGACATGCCGTTGAACCCGCAGATCCACGGCGACGCCGCCAGGTAGATACCGGTGATGAACGCCAGCATCCCGACAGCCTGCCCTTGCGGAGTGCTCGTGGCACGCTCGGCCATCTCATGCCGCATCCGCATGTCGATGATGTCGGGATGCGTCTCCATGGACGGCCTGGGAGAAGTGGTCATTTCTTTCACCTCGGAAAACGAGTACTAAATCCCTGGCAATATCCGGGTACCCAATCGAGGCCGAGGAACCAGTCTGAAGCAGCCTCGCTCCACTCCGCTCAGCTCCCTCGAGGAGACCACCGCGCCTCCCCCGCAGGGGGCCTCTCGCCACTATGAAAGTGCCGCAAGGAATACCGTCCTCAGGACAGCGGCCGCGCCCACCGATGCGAATCCCCGCCTCCGCCGTCGTGACCGCCCCGACCCCCGTCTCCGACACCGCCTGGTTCCCCGGCCGCCTCCACACTCCGCCACCGCAGCTGTACCTGCGACCGTACGGAGACCCACCTGCGCGGCCGCCAGCAGGTCCTACGCACCCTGATCCACGAAGCCATCGCCCTTGGCGACGCCGACGCCGCGCGACGCCCTCATCCTCGAAGCGCACGCCGGCTTCACTCCCGCCTACCGCGACCGCCTCGCCCTGGTCACCGGCCCGGCCGCCCTGTGCCCATAGCCCTGTACCCATGGACCCGCTTCGTCCTCGACATAACGGCTGGTCCCGACCCCGCCGCCGCCACAGCCGGCCGCGCCGCGGTCGCCGCCGTATCCGCGCCCTGTACACCGTCCCGGCGATCACCGACGCGGGCGACTGCAGCGGCATCACCCTTGATATCGACGTACCGTCGTCCTCGGCGCCCTCGAACACATCCACACCCACAACCCCGCGCCGGCCAGCCGGCGCCTCCAGCGCGCTCAAGCCTCCGGGATCGTCGCGCCGACACGTGTGAACCACCACCCGACCCCGCGCGAACACCGCACGTGTGGGCCACGGCCAGGGGGATACCTGGAGGGAGTGGGGTTGAGCCAACCAGCCCCACGGGTTCCCCGGGGCGTACCGGCCCCGAGGAACCACCCCGTCGACAGACTCTGGGACGAGGGAGCGGACCGGGCCCCGCGCACCGCCGTGCACGGGGCCCAGGAGCGCGCCGCCTCCCGGTATCCCTCGAGTCGCGGGCGCTCGCCCAGGTACACCGGCCCGGGCCCTAACTCTGATTCGCCCCCTTCACCGCAACCGGATGCAGCCACCCGGACCGAGGATGACTGTGACACTGTGTGAACGATCAATCACGTCGTTAGAAGTGTCTCCCACCTCTACAGCCCCCTCACCGGCGAGATCGCCCGACGACGCCGCGCCGCCCACCGACCGCCAAGGTGATCTTCAGCGCGCTGTACGGCCACTCGCCGATGACCTCGCTGGTGCGGGCGTTGACCATCACCGGCCACGCCTTGCCGGCGTGTAGGTAGGTCAGGAACCAGACGGGCAGCAGCACCACTCTCTCCGCGCTGTTCGCGGACCGCCTCTCTCCCGACGACCCCCAAGCAGCGACCCCACACGGCGACCGTCCGCGCAGGCCCGGCCCCGCACCCCAGCCCACCGCCACCGCCACCGCAGCCACAGCCACAGCCACAGCCACAGCCACTACACACGCACCGACGGGCAGGCCCTACGACTCCTGCGCTCGCGTGAACCCGTGGCTCCGCTCCACCTTCGCCACATGCAGCGTGTAGCTCTGGTACCAGTCGGCCTGCCCCCGCTTCTGCGCCGCGCGATGTTCGGCGTTGGTGCGCCACTGCGTGAGGGCGTCGGCGTCGCGGAAATATCCGACGGTGATGCCCAGCCCGCCAGGAGTTTGCGCGTGGTCCATCCCCAGGAACCCGGGGACGTCCTTCACCAGTTCTTCCATGCGTGCGTTGGTCTCGCTGTAGCCGCTCTGGTCCTGGGTGCGCACCGTGGTGAAGACAGCGACGTAGTAGGGGGGTTCGAAGGCCTCGATCGGCGCGACAGGCACTTCCGAGTGATCGCTCATGACGCCACCTTGACACCGTCGCCCCCTGAAGGGGAGCGATTTCCGTCTGCCGCGCCCCGGTCCGGCGCGACTGCCGGCGCGTTCCTGTTTCAACGCCCGGTGTTGCTCGGCGCTTTGGCCGCCGGGTCTTCCAGCTGTGTGGCCCCCTCTCCGTACAATGGCATGGCGGCAGACGTCAGTCGGCGGTCGCGTCGAGTGCTCCGATCCAGTCGCGTACCGCCGCGGCCGTCGTGCGCGCGTCTTCTTCGAGCATGCTCAGATGACTGCCGGGGACGTCGACCGTGTCATGGGTGCCCGGCCAGGCCGACCGCCACCGCTCCGGCATGCCGGGCAACGGCACTGTGGCCCGTACGAGGAGGGTGGGCACACCCGTCGACTGCGGCTCCCAGGCGCGGATCATCCGGGTGTACGCGCCCATCGACAGCAGGGTGAGGTCGTCCACCTCACTGTCGAACCGTTCGCCCATGGCCAGGGGCAGCCGCGCGGGCAGGGCCAGCAGCCAGGGTTCGGCCTCCCGGTCCGGCGTGACGTGGTACGAGTCCACCAGGACGAGTCCGGCCGGCGGATCACCGTCGGCCACCAGCCGTTCGGTGACCGCGTGCGCCGCCGTACCGCCCATGGAGTGGCCCACGACGACGTACGGGCGGCCACCGAGGTAACGCCGCACCGTGGCCGCGTGCAGCCCGGCCAGCGTGCGCAGGTCCTTCGCCACGGCGTCTCCGTCGTCGACTCCGGGGTGCCGCAGCTCGAAGACGTCCCGCTCGCCGTGGAAGCAGGCGGCTGGCCCCGCGTGCCAGGGCCGCCCCAACCCGGGGGCGAAGCCCGGAACGCAGACGAGCGCGGGGCCGCCCGCGCCGCTGGCCAGGCGCAGCGGCGACAACTCGTGGCGGTCGGCTTCTACACCGCCGAAGGAAGGCGCAGCGAGAGACGCGGTCACCAGCAGGTGCATGGCCGAGACCACGTCGCCGCTCTCGCAGACCTTGCGGTAGAGGGCGGGCAGGGTGTGACCGGCGCGCGTGCCGCGCGTCGTGGGGTGGGCGGGCGAGGGTCTGGGTGCGGCTGCGGGCGCGGGCAGGTGGCCGGGTGAGGGGGGCAGGGTGGCTGTCCCTGCCGGGGCTTCGGTGGGCAGGTTCATGTCCAGCTCACGCGGCTCGTGCGGCTCTGGTACGTCGGTCTCTGGCACGTCGGTCTCTGGCACGTCGGTCTCTGGCACGTCCGTGTCCGGCTCGGCTCGCGGCGCTTCAGGCAGGTCAGCGCTGAGTTCCGCGTACACATGGGCGGCGAGGTCCTGCACGTTCGGCCTGTCGTAGACGACGGTGGCCGCCAGCGGTACCCCGGTCAGCAGGCTCAGCCGGTTGCGCAGCAGCACGCTCATCAGCGAGTCGAGACCGAGTTCGGGGAAGCCGCGGTCGACGGCCCTCGGGTCCGTGTGACCGAGTACGGCGGCGACCTCGGCGCGGATCAGGTCCTGCAGCACCGTCATGCGCTGGGCCAGGGGCAGGCAGGCCAGCCGGTGACGCCAGGTGCCTTCGATGCCCTCGGGGTGTCCGTCCGCGGCCGGTTCGGACGAAACCGTCGGCCGAGCGGGGCGCAGCAGTCCGCGTAGCGGCGGTGGCAGGGGTGTTCCTGCGGCCAGTGCTCCGGGCGTGCGGTCGAGCGGCAGTGGCGCCAGGACCGGGTCGGTGCCGGTCAGCGCTGCGTCGAAGAGTGCCAAGGCCTGCTCGGGAGAGACGGGGCGTACCGCGCCGCCGTGGACCCGGCCGGTGCGGGCCGCCATGCCGTCCGTGTCGGCCCATGGCCCCCAGGCGAGTGAGAGAGCGGGCAGGCCGAGCGCGGCGCGGTGCCGGGCGAGGGCGTCCAGGAAGGAGTTCGCAGCGGCGTAGTTGGCCTGGCCCGGGTTGCCCAGCAGGCCGGCCGCGGACGAGAACATGACGAAGTGGGTCAGGGGCAGGCCCTTCGTCAGCTCGTGCAGATGCCAGGCCGCGTCGGCCTTCGGTTTCCAGACGGATGCCAGGCGTTCCGGCGTCATCGCCTCCAGTACGCCGTCGTCCAGGACCCCGGCCGTGTGCACCACGGCGGTGATCTCGGTCCCGAACTTCGTCAGCAGTTGCTGGAGTTGTGTGTGCTCGGCGAAGTCGCAGGCGACCAGGTCCACCTGTGCGCCCGCCTGTTCGAGGTCGGTCTGCAGTGCCCGCGCACCGGGTGCCTGGGGTCCACGCCTGCTGACGAGCAGCAGACGACGCACGCGGTGGCGGACGACCAGGTGCCGGGCCAGCAGTGCGCCGAGGGACCCCGTGCCACCGGTGACCAGGACGGTGCCTCGACCCAAGGAGGCCTCGGCTGTGCCTCGACCCAGGGACGCCTCGGCTGCGGTCGATGCCCCTGCTGGGGTGGGTTCGACGGCCGTCAGTCGGGGCACGCCGAACCGGCCCTCACGGATCGACAGTTGTGGCTCCCCCGTGGCTACGGCAGCGGGTACAAGACGCAGCGACTCGGGCGTGCCGTCCACGTCCACGAGCGTGAGGCGCCCGGGATACTCCGCCTGCGCGGCCCGCAGCAGTCCCCAGACCGTGGCCGCCGGCAGGTCCGGTGCCTCGTCGGCGGCACCTCGGGTCACCACGACGAGCCTTGCGGAACCGGCGAGTCGCGTCCGCGCCACTTCCAGGGCCCGGGACGCGAGCGCTTGCGCGGCGGCGGCCGGATCGGCGCTGCCCGTGGTGGCGGCGGACAGGGAAGCCACAACGGCATCGGGCTCCCCTTCGGCCACCATGTCCCCGTGGGAGAGCGCCCCGGCCAGGTCCAGGTCGTCGGGAAACACCACCGACAGGTGTGCACCCTGCTCCGGGACCGGCAGGTGCGTCCAGCGCAGTCGGTGCAGGTCTCTGACCGGCGCGACGTCCGTCTGCGGGGCAGGACGCGTGACCAGGGATTCCACGACGGCGACCGGCGCTCCGGTGGAGGTGGCGAGTTCCACGCGGACCGTGTCCGGGCCGGTTGTCCTGATCCGTGCGCGCAGCTGAGTGGCCCCGCTCGCGTACAGCGTCATCCCTCGCCAGGCGAACGGCACACGGGTCTGGTCGGCGGGCGGGCCGGTGAGCAGCCTGGCGTGCAGGGCGGCGTCGAGCAGCGCCGGGTGGACGGCGTGGCGTCGGGCCTGCTCCCCCACCACCGGGCCGATCTCGGCGAACAGTTCCTCGCCGCGCTGCCACAGGGCCCTGACGCCCTGGAACGCCGGTCCGTATGCGTATCCGGCCAAGGCCAGTCGCTCGTAGGAGCCGGTGAGGTCCACGGCGGTGGCATCCGGCGGCGGCCACGCCGTCGGCACGACCGCCGCGGGGTGCCTTGTCCCGGTGGCGGGTCCGAGTCGCCCGGTGGCGTGGTGGACCCAGGCGCCGAACGCGCCGCCGTCCTCGGGCCGGCTGTACACATCGGCGGTACGGCGGCCGGTGCCGTCCGGCTCTCCCACGACCACCTGTACCTGGATCCGGTCCCGGTCGGCGGCGGGCAGCCGCAGCGGGGCCAGATGGACGAGTTCTTCCAGTACGTCGAGACCGCAGGCGTCGCCTGCTTGCAGCACCAGGTCCGCGAACGCGGCCCCGGGCAGGAGTGTGTGTCCGGCGACGGCATGCTCGCGCAGCCATGGCTGGGCCGCCCCGGACAGCAGCCCGCCGCACAGCAGGCGGTTCGTGCCGGGCACGGTGGTCGCGTGGGTGAGCACCGGATGGCCGTCAGCGGACCCGGCCCCGGCTTCGGCGGCGCCCGTGGCGCTGCTGGTGGTGCCGGCCAGCCAGTAGCGCTGTCGCTGGAAGGGGTAGGTGGACAGCGCGACATGGCGGGCGTCACCGTCCCCGTAGACCCGCCGCCAGTCCACCGGCAGGCCGTGTACATGCACCCGGCCCAGCGCGGCGAACAGCGTCTGCGGTTCCGGCTCGGTGGCGGCGCGGCGGGCGATGGCCGTGCAGAGCAGCCAACCGCCCGAGCCGTCGAGGTTCGCCGTGGTCTGGGCTGTGAGGTGCGCGTCCGGACCGATCTCGACGTAGGCCGTCGCCCGGCCCTCGTCCGCGAGCCACCGCACGGAGTCCTCGAAGCGCACGGTCTCCCGGGCGTGCTGTAGCCAGTAGTGGGCGGAGCGCAGCTCGTCGGCGGCAGCCGGTCGGCCGGTCAGTCCCGAGATCACCGGGATGCGCGGTTCGTGATACGTCAACTGACGTGCGACTTCCCCGAACTCGGTGAGCATCGGCTCCATCAGCGCGGAGTGGAAGGCGTGGCTCACCCGCAGACGGCTGGTACGGCGCCCACGCGCGGCGAACTCGGCCGCGAGTGTGAGGACAGGTTCCTCGACGCCGGAGACGACCACCGCGCGCGGGCCGTTGACGGCCGCGATGGCGACCCCGTCGGTGAGGCGGCGTGCCACCTCCGCCTCGGTGGCGTCCAGCGCCACCATGGCCCCGCCTTCGGGCTGTTCGCGCATCAACCGCCCTCGGGCGGCCACGAGACGCACCGCGTCCTGCTCGGGCAGGACTCCCGCCACGTGGGCCGCGGCCAGTTCGCCGACGGAGTGCCCGACCAGGAAGTCCGGCCGCACGCCCCAGGACTCCAGCAGCCGGAACGCGGCCACTTCGAAGACGAACAGGGCGGCTTGGGCGAAGTCGGTACGGTCCAGCAGCCTGCCCGCGTCCAGTTCCCACATCACCGAGCGCAGCGGCCGTTCCAGCTGGGCGTCGAAGCGCTCGCACAGGGCGTCGAAGGCGGCAGCGAACACCGGGAAGGACGCATACAACTCGTTACCCATGCCCGTGTGTTGGGCGCCCTGACCGGTGAACGACAGGGTGAGCCGGCCGGCCGGGCCGGTGGCGTGCGGCTCGGCCGAGGTGGCGAGGGTGTCCAGGGCGCGCAGCAGGTTCTTGCGGTCGTGGGTGTCGAGCGCTGCTCGGTGAGAGAGCGCGGCACGGGCGGTGGCGTGGGTGAACGCCACGTCCAGCGGGTCGAGTTCGGGACGCTCGCGCAGGGCCGTGGCGGTCTGTTCGGCCTGGGCCCGCAGGGCGGCCGGGCTCGCCGCGGAGAGCAGCAGCGGGGGCGTGGCCTGTCGGCGGTGGGGCGTCTGGGTGACGGCGCTCGTCGTCCCGGGCTCCTCCAGGATCACGTGCGCGTTGGTTCCGCCGATCCCGAACGCCGACACGGCGGCCCGGCGGAGTCGCCCGGCCCGCGGCCGCCATTCCTCCGGTCCGGTCAGCAGGCGTACGGCGCCGGACGCCCAGTCGACCCGGGGCGACGGCTCGTCCGCGTGCAGGGTGCGCGGGAGGACGCCGTGCCGCATCGCCAAGATTGTCTTGATGACGCCGCCGACTCCCGCCGCGGCCTGGGTGTGGCCGAGGTTGGACTTCAACGAGCCTAGCCACAAGGGGTGTTCGGCGGGCCGGCCAGGGCTGTACGCGGCCAGCAGCGCCTGGGCCTCGATCGGGTCGCCGAGGGCGGTGCCGGTGCCGTGCGCCTCGACGGCGTCGACAGCCGCGGGCGAGAGGCCCGCGTCGGCCAGGGCCGCTCGGATCACCCGTTGCTGTGCGGGGCCGTTGGGTGCGGTCAGGCCGTTGGAGGCGCCGTCGGAGTTGACGGAGGAGCCGCGCAGCACGGCCAGCACGGTATGGCCGTTGCGCCGCGCGTCGGACAGTCGCTCCAGCAGGACCAGGCCGACACCCTCGCCCCAGGCGGTGCCGTCCGCCGCGGCGGAGAACGGCTTGCACCGGCCGTCCGGGGCGAGGGCCCGCAGTCGGCTGAACGCGAGGAAGGGCGCGGGTGAGGCCATCACGGTCACGCCGCCGGCGAGGGCCAGCGAGCACTCACCGTCACGCAGGGCACGCGCGGCCGAGTGGATCGCCACCAGCGACGACGAGCACGCCGTGTCCACGGTCACGGCCGGTCCGCGCAGGCCCAGGGTGTACGCGATGCGGCCGGAGGCCACGCTGCCCGCCGATCCGAGGGCGAGATGGGCCTCCAGTTCGTGCCCTGCCTGGTGCAGCAGACGCCCCGCGTAGTCGCTGTGCATGACACCGACGAACACACCGGTGTCACTGTCGCGCAGCCCCGACGGGTCCAGGCCCGCCCGCTCCAGCAACTCCCAGCCGGTCTCAAGCAGCAGCCGCTGCTGAGGGTCGGTGGCCAGGGCCTCACGGGGCGACATGCTGAAGAACGCGGCGTCGAAGTCGGCGGCCCGGTGCAGAAAGCCGCCCCTGCGGGTGACGGAGGTGCCAAGCCGGTCGGGATCGGGGTCCTGGAGTACGGCCTCGTCCCAGCCGCGGTCCGCGGGAAAGTCGGAGGTCGCGTCTGTGCCGTCCGCGAGCAACCTCCACAGGTCCTCCGGGGACTCCACTCCGCCCGGATATCGGCAGGCCATGGAGACGATGGCGATCGGCTCACCGGGCTCGGCAGGAGCTTCGGCGCTGGACGTGGTGGTCGTCTGGGTGCCGCGTTCGCCGCGCAGCGCGTCGTGCACGAGCCGTGCCACCGCGGCGGGGGTGGGGTGGTCGAACACGAGCGTCGCGGGCAGATCGAGACCGGCCGCGGTGCCCAGCCGGTCGCGCAGCAGCACACCTCCGAGCGAGGTGAGCCCGAGCGAGGTGAACGGCTGGTCGGGGTCGATGCTCCGCGAGGGCGTGCCGGCCGTCCGCGCCGTGTGTTCGAGCACGAGGTCGAGGACGGCGTCGGGCACCCGATCGACGACGGCGCCAGACAGCCGGCCGACTGCGGCGTCGGGCGCCCGATCGAGGGCGGCGTCGGGCACGGGGCCAGGGACGGCGTCGGGGGCGGCCGACAGACGCGCGCGAAACTCGGCCGAGGCGGTGTGCCGCTCCGCCGCGAGTCGCTGCGCCAGCTGCTCGCCGAGCGCCGCCCGGATCATCTTCCCTGACGGGGTCCGGGGGACGGATTCGGTCTCGTAGATCTCGTCCGGCACCTTGAACCCGGACAGCCGCTCACGGCAGATCTCGAGCGCCCGCGCCGTGTCGACGCCGTCGGGTCCGGGGACGACCAGGGCGACCGGCACCTCGCCCAGGACGTCGTGCGCTCTGCCCACGACGGCCGCGTCCATGACGCCGGGGCAGGCGAGCAACGCCTGCTCGACCTCGGACGGGTTGATGTTCTGACCACCCCGGATGATCAGCTCCTTGACCCGGCCGGTGACGCGCAGAGAGCCGTGCGGCAGGCGCCGACCGAGGTCCCCGGTGCGGTACCAGCCGTCGGTGAACGCCTCGGCCGTGGCCTCAGGGCGGTTGTGGTAGCCGATCATCAGGCCCGGGCCGCGGACCCAGATCCAGATCTCCCCCTCGGCCCCGTCGGCGACCTCGACACCGGTGGGCGGGTCGGCCAACCGGACGCTCAGCCCCTCCAGCGGACAGCCGCTGGAATCCTCGTCGCGAGGCCCGTCGAGCCGGTCGACGGCGATCTTGCCGCAGGTCTCGGTCGAGCCGTAGCCGTCGAGCAGTGGGACGCCGAGCACCTGGCCGACTTCGGCCTTCAGCTCTCCAGGACAAGGTGCGCCCGCCGTGACGCAGACCCGCAGGGAGGAGGGCACGGTGCCCGGCGCCCGCCGCAGCGAGTCCAGCAGCAGACGGTAGGTGGCGGGCACTCCTGCCACCATGGTGAACGGCTCTGCCGCGAGCGCCTCGACGACGTTCGCGCCCCGCTCCAGCAGATACGCCTCGGCACCGACCGAGACGACTCCGAGCAGGCACAGCGAGTGGGCGTAGCAGTGGAACATCGGCAGGTGCCACAGCAGCCGGTCCCGCTCCCCCAGCCCGTACGCCGGTACATAGGCCGCCGCCACCGACCAGAGTGCGGAACGCTGTGTGGAGACGACACCTTTGCTGTCCCCTGTGGTGCCCGAGGTGTAGAGGATCCAGGCTGGATCGTCGAGGCCGAGATCATCGTGAGGCGGGCGCCCCGGATCGGTACCGATAAGGTCCTCGAAGTCGAGCACGTCCCGCGCCGCACCCGCTTGGCCGACGGCGATCACACGCGTCCCGGGCCGGGCGGACACCAGCGGGAGAACCAGCGGCAACAGCTCCGCCTCGGTGATGACGACGCCGGCACCGCTGTCGTCAAGGAAGTGCGCCAACTCGGCCTCAGGAGCTGCGGTGTTGAGCAGCACGCCGATGGCCGCCGCCCGTAGGACACCCAGACAGGCCTCGACCACCTCCACCCGGTTGCCGAGGTGGACGGCCACGCGGTCCCCGCGCCGTACTCCAAGGTGTGCGAGATGCCCGGCCAGCCGGCCCGTACGCTCCTCCAGCTCCCGGTAGGTGACGGCCCGACGCGCGTCACGGTAGGCCGTCTTGCCTCCCAGCCGGGCCGAGTGCCGCCGTAAGGTGTCCGGCAGCGCACGCACCAACTCGGCCTGGACTGCAGGCATTTCCACCCCTTTTGATCGCACACTGGTCGCGAGAACAGTACGTCAGTCGACCGGTGCTCCCCGGGGCGGCGCGGCGCCGGGCCGCCCCGGACGCGCTCCCGGGCTCTCTTGGACCAGCCCGTTCCCCACCGGACTCTGGACACGTTTCCGTGAGGGCGGGAACAGCCGGTCGGGTCAGCGCTGTTGCACCAGCCGAGGGACCGGCGCCGCGCGGGCATGGAATCGGAGAGGGCAAGACTCGTCCGCTTCCGGAATCAAGCCCTCGGGCCCGTCATGCGCCCCGCCACCCGATATCCCGCCACCCGATATTCCGCCACCGATGTCAGGACGGTTCCGGCTGCGTCTGCCGCAGACTCGGACCGAGACCTTTTCCCACAGGAGGACTGTTCCATGACCACTACCGACCGACCCCTTACGCTCATGGCGGTGCACGCCCACCCCGACGACGAGGCCACCGGAACGGGCGGCGTCCTCGCCCGCTACGCGGCGGAGGGCATCCGCACGATCCTCGTAACCTGTACCGACGGCGGTTGCGGTGACGGTCCCGGCGGCGTGAAGCCCGGCGATCCCGGGCACGATCCGGCAGCCGTCGCCGCGATGCGGCGTCAGGAACTCGAAGCCAGCTGCGAGGTCCTGAAAGTCAGTCATCTGGAGACGCTGGACTACGCCGACTCGGGAATGATGGGCTGGGCTACCAACGACGCCCCCGGATCGTTCTGGCGGACGCCCGTCGAGGAGGGCGCTGCCCGGCTTGCGGAACTCCTGCGCCGCTACCAGCCCGATGTGGTCGTCACCTATGACGAGAACGGCTTCTACGGCCACCCCGACCACATCCAGGCGAACCGCATCACGATGGCGGCCCTGGAGATGACCGAGCAGGCACCGAAGGTGTACTGGACGACAGCACCCCGCTCGATGATGCAGCGCTTCGGGGAGGTCATGCGCGAGTTCGGTGGGGACTGGGAGGAGCCGGACCCCGAGGAGGCCGCCACCATGGCCGAGATCGGGCTCCCCGACGACGAGATCACCACCTGGGTGGACACCAGCGCGTTCGGCGGCCAGAAGTTCGACGCGCTGGCCGCGCACGCCAGCCAGGGCGAGAACATCTTCTTCCTCAAGATGGGCCAGAAGAGGTTCACCGAGCTGATGGGCGTCGAGACCTTCGTACGGGTCCGGGACACCACTGACGCTCCCGTGCCGGAGAACGACCTCTTCGCCGGACTGCGCTGATCCGCCCACCCGCGACGGCCCTGCGCATCCTCATGCCTGGCGGGGCCGTCGACGGGATGCACGGGCTCTGTCTCCCGTCCGCGACACGCTGAGGCTGCTCCGTCCGGGTGTATCCGTCATGCGATCGGCCGTGCCTGGGCCTTCTGGGGCCCCCGTCCGGCTCCCGCACCGCGAGGATGACCGGTGACCGGCGCGACGGCGCGAGCGGACCCACGCACACCTTTCGGGAGACGGACCACCTGTGAGCATCCTCAACGACCCCCAGGGCTCCGCGGCAGTCGAGGACGCCTACGCCGACGAACTACCCCTCAGGCGCAAACAGCCCGGCGGCGTCGTGGTGAAGTGGCTGACCACCACCGACCACAAGACCATCGGCACCCTGTACCTGACCACGTCGTTCATCTTCTTCCTGGTCGGCGGCGTCATGGCCCTGCTGATCCGCGCCGAACTCGCCCGCCCCGGCCTGCAGATCGTCTCCAAAGAGCAGTACAACCAGCTCTTCACCATGCACGGCACGATCATGCTGCTGATGTTCGCCACCCCGCTGTTCGCCGGCTTCACCAACTGGATCATGCCGCTGCAGATCGGCGCCCCCGACGTCGCCTTCCCCCGCCTGAACATGTTCGCCTACTGGCTCTACCTGTTCGGCTCCCTCGTCGCCGTCGGCGGCTTCCTCACCCCCCAGGGCGCCGCCGACTTCGGCTGGTTCGCCTACACCCCGCTCTCCGACATCGTCCGCTCCCCCGGACTCGGCCCCGACATGTGGATCATGGGCCTGGCCTTCTCCGGCTTCGGCACCATCCTCGGCGCCGTCAACTTCATCACCACCATCATCTGCATGCGCGCCCCCGGCATGACCATGTTCCGCATGCCGATCTTCGTGTGGAACGTCCTGCTCACCGCCGTACTGGTCCTCTTCGCGTTCCCCGTCCTCGCCGCAGCCCTCTTCGCCCTCGAAGTCGACCGAAAATTCGGCGCCCACGTCTACGACGCCGCCAACGGCGGCGCACTGCTGTGGCAACACCTCTTCTGGTTCTTCGGCCACCCCGAGGTGTACATCATCGCCCTGCCGTTCTTCGGCATCGTCACCGAAGTCATCCCCGTCTTCTCCCGCAAACCCATCTTCGGCTACATGGGACTCATCGCCGCCACCATCTCCATCGCCGGCCTCTCCGCCACCGTATGGGCCCACCACATGTTCGTCACCGGCGGCGTCCTCCTACCCTTCTTCTCCTTCATGACCTTCCTCATCGCCGTACCCACCGGAGTGAAATTCTTCAACTGGATCGGCACCATGTGGAACGGATCACTCTCCTTCGAAACCCCCATGCTGTGGGCCACCGGATTCCTCGTCACCTTCCTCTTCGGCGGACTCACCGGCGTCATCCTCGCCTCACCCCCCATGGACTTCCACGTCTCCGACTCCTACTTCGTCGTCGCCCACTTCCACTACGTCGTCTTCGGCACCGTCGTCTTCGCCATGTTCACCGGCTTCCACTTCTGGTGGCCCAAAATGACCGGCAAAATGCTCGACGAACGCCTCGGCAAAATGACCTTCTGGACCCTCTTCATCGGCTTCCACGGCACCTTCCTCGTCCAACACTGGCTCGGCGCCGAAGGCATGCCCCGCCGCTACGCCGACTACCTCGCCGCCGACGGCTTCACCGCCCTCAACACCATCTCCACCATCAGCTCCTTCCTCCTCGGCCTCTCCATGCTCCCCTTCCTCTACAACGTGTGGAAAACCGCCCGCTACGCCAAACCCGTCGGCGTCGACGACCCCTGGGGCTACGGCCGCTCCCTCGAATGGGCAACCTCCTGCCCCCCACCCCGCCACAACTTCATCACCCTCCCCCGCATCCGCAGCGAATCCCCCGCCTTCGACCTCCACCACCCCGAAATCGCCATGAACGAACACGAAGCCCACCTCCCCACCAG
>NZ_JAJSZC010000186.1:0-16059 GCF_036815105.1 Streptomyces sp. IBSBF 3136 | reverse complement strand
CCCGCGACTGAGGCACTCGAGAGCCCGACGCCCCCACCCCACACACCCCCGACACCGCCACCGACACCACCGCCACCGCCCGCACCGCGGGCGACACCGCCCCCGCCACCGCAAGCCCCGCGGGCAGCGGCAGCGGCGGAGGCGGCAACGGCAAGAAGCCCAAGCGCCCCAAGCGAACCGGGTGGCGGCGCCTCTTCCCCACCTGGCGCATGGTGCTCGGCACCTTCGTCATGGGCGTGCTGCTGATCATCGGCCTGTTCTTCATCGGCTACTCGATGGTGCAGATCCCGTCCGCCAACGCTCTCGCCACCAAGCAGAGCAACGTCTACCTCTACGCCGACGGCTCCCAGCTCGCCCGCGACGGCCGGATCAACCGCGAGAACGTCACCCTCGCCCAGATCTCCAAGCCCGCCCAGCACGCGATCCTGGCCGCCGAGGACCGCGACTTCTACACCGAGTCCGCCATCGACCCCAAGGCCATGCTCCGCGCCGGCTGGAACACCGCCACCGGCAAGGGCAAGCAGTCCGGCTCGACCATCACCCAGCAGTACGTGAAGAACTACTACCTGGCCCAGGAACAGACGGTCACCCGCAAGGCCAAGGAGTTCTTCATCTCGATCAAGCTGGACCGCAACAAGTCCAAGGACGAGATCCTCGAGGGCTACCTCAACACCAGCTACTTCGGCCGCAACGCCTACGGCATCCAGTCCGCCGCCCAGGCCTACTACGGCAAGGACGCGGCCGACCTCGACCCGGCCCGCGCCGCCTACCTCGCCGCGCTCGTCAACGCGCCCAGCGAGTACGACGTCGTCGCCCACCCCGAGAACAGGCCCGCCGCCATCGCCCGCTGGAACTACGTCCTGGACGGCATGGTCACCAAGGGCTGGCTCGGCAAGTCCGAGCGCGCCGGCATGAAGTTCCCCATGCCGAAGGAGCAGACCGTCTCCACCGGCCTCTCCGGCCAGCGCGGCTACCTCGTCGAGGCCGTCAAGGACTACCTCACCGAGAACGAGATCCTCACCAAGGAACAGCTGGAGGGCGGCGGCTACCGCATCACCACCACCTTCCAGAAGTCCAAGCAGAACGCCTTCGTCAAGGCCGTCAACGACCAGCTGATCTCCAAGCTGGACAAGAAGAACAACAAGGTCGACAACTACGTCCGGGCCGGCGGCGCCTCCGTCGACCCCAAGACGGGCAAGGTCGTCGCCCTGTACGGCGGCATCGACTACGTGAAGCAGTACACCAACGGCGCCACCCGCGGTGACTTCCAGGTCGGCTCCACCTTCAAGCCCTTCGTGTTCACCGCGGCCGTGCAGAACAGCTCGACCACCCAGGACGGCCAGCCCATCACCCCGAACACCACGTACGACGGCACCAACCGGCGCCCCGTACAGGGCTGGAGCGGCGGCCCCTACGCCCCCGCGAACGAGGACCAGAAGTCGTACGGCGACATCACCGTCCGCAAGGCCACCGATCTCTCGGTCAACTCGGTCTACGCGCAGATGGCCGTCGACGTGGGTCCCGCCAAGGTCAAGCAGACCGCCGTCGACCTCGGCATCCCGTCCGGCACCCAGGACCTCCAGCCCTACCCGTCCATCGCCCTCGGCACCGCCACCGCCAGCGTCCTGGACATGGCGGAGTCGTACGCCACGCTCGCCAACCACGGCAGGCACGGCACGTACACCATGGTCGAGAAGATCACCAAGGACAGCACCGAGGACGTCAAGCTGCCCGACCGGCAGACCAAGCAGGCCGTCAGCCGCGAGGCCGCCGACACCACCACCTCCGTCCTGCAGAGCGTCGTCGACAACGGCACCGCCGTCGCCGCCCAGCAGGCCGGCCGCCCCGCGGCCGGCAAGACCGGCACCGCCGAGGAGGACACCGCCGCCTGGTTCGCGGGCTACACCCCCGACCTCGCCACCGTCGTCTCCGTCATGGGCCAGGACCCGGTCACGGCCAAGCACAAGTCGCTGTACTACGCCCTCGGCCAGCCCCGTATGAACGGCGGTGGCCCGCCCACCGCCATTTGGGCGCAGTACACGCGTGACGCCCTCAAGGGCAAGCCGGCCACCGAGTTCGACCTCGAACTCCAGCAGGGCGCCGACGTGATCCTGCCCCCGAGCTCGAGCCCCTCCGACCAGCCGGGCACCGCCGGGCAGGACAACGGAGGCGCCACCGACAACGGCGGCCAGGGCAACGGCGGCACCACCAGCACCCCCTCCGGCACCCCCACCGACGGCGGCACCACCGGTGACACCACCGGCGGCGGCACCACGACCGACGGCGGCGGCACGACCACCGACGGCGGCGGAACCACCACCGGCGGCGACACGGCAGGGGGCACCACCGACGGCGGCAACGCGACCGGCGGCGACACACAAGGCGGCACCAACGGCGGTGGCACGACCACCGGCGGCGACACGGCAGGGGGCAACCCGGGCGGCATCGGCACCACAGGACCCCAGCCGTAGAACCCGGCCGCGGACGAGGACGGCGCCCGTCAGCGACCGCTGGTCGCTCGACGGGCGCCCGTCTCAGTGACCGCCGGTCACCTTCAGCCCCACCACGGCGACCAGCAGCAGACACACGAAGAAGATCCGCGCGGCGGTGACCGGCTCACCGAGCACCACCATGCCGAGCACCGCCGCCCCGGCCGCCCCGATCCCCACCCACACGCCGTAGGCGGTACCGATGGGCAGCGACCTGGCGGCGTACGACAGCAGCACCATGCTGGCGACGATCCCCGCACCGGTGACCAGACTGGGCACGAGCCGGCTGAAACCGTCCGTGTACTTCATCCCGATCGACCAGCCGACCTCCAGCAGACCGGCCACGATCAACAGAACCCACGCCACGCCAGCGCACCTCCAGGACGACGGAAAACCCACTTCTCGCGGTGCGTCGTCTTTGCCTGCGTCCCGGTACGGCGCGTCTCGTCGGGCCCCTTCGAACATAGCAAAGGAACGCCGAAGGGGCCGGTGACCACCGTCACCGGCCCCTTCGGCCCTGCTCGGCAGGGAATACCGAACCGCGGGGGAAGCCCCCTCGGGGAATCAGAGATACAGCCCCGTGGAGTCCTCGGCCCCCTCGAACCGGTCCGCGGCCACCGCGTGCAGATCCCGCTCCCGCATGAGCACGTACGCCACGCCCCGCACCTCGACCTCGGCCCGGTCCTCCGGGTCGAACAGGACCCGGTCGCCGGGCTCCACGGTCCGCACGTTCTGGCCCACCGCCACGACCGCGGCCCAGGCCAGCCTGCGCCCGACCGCCGCGGTCGCGGGGATCAGGATGCCGCCGCCCGACCGCCGCTCGCCCTCGCCGGTCTCCTGCCGGACCAGAACCCGGTCGTGCAGCATCCGGATGGGCAGCTTGTCGTGCTGAGGGTTGCTGTTTCTGTTGGCGCTCACGCCTCGAACCTACCTGCCTGTGACTCGCCCGTACGACCCCGGTCAGCCCTTGCGGCGCCGCGTGCCGAGGGCGAGCAGCCCCACGACCCCGACCACCACCAGGGCGACGGGCACGACCCGCTCGAGCCGCGGCGCACCCTCCTCGTCCACGAACTGCGCGCGTACCTCACTCACGACACGGTTGACCTGGACGTACGCCCGTCCGACCGTGTGATCGACATTGGCGACCACCTTGGCCTTGGCATCGCCGACGATCGTCTTCGGATGCACCCGCACCCCGATCTCGTCGAGCGTCTCGGCCAGCACTTCGCGGCGGCGCTTGATGTCCGCCTCGATCTGCGCCGGGGTTCTGGTGTCCGACGTGTCCGCCACCGTACGGCCTCCGAAGTCCTTGATGCTGTTCTGGACAGTCTGTCAGTTCCCGGCTTCCCCGCACCGTAAGGCCCCCCGGTTACGCTGGCCCGATGAGCGAGCGACTCCAGCCCGGGGACCCGGCCCCCGATTTCACCCTCCCCGACGCCGACGGCAACGAGGTGTCCCTCTCCGCCCACAAGGGCCGCAAGGTCATCGTCTACTTCTACCCCGCAGCCCTCACTCCCGGCTGCACCAAGCAGGCCTGCGACTTCACGGACAACCTGGAGGTGCTGGCCGGCGCGGGCTACGACGTCCTCGGCATCAGCCCGGACAAGCCCGAGAAGCTCGCGAAGTTCCGCGAGAAGGAGTCCCTGAAGGTCACGCTGCTGGCCGACCCGGACAAGAAGGTCCTGGAGGCGTACGGCGCCTTCGGCGAGAAGAAGCTCTACGGCAAGACGGTCGTCGGCGTCATCCGCTCCACAGTGGTCGTGGACGAGGAGGGCAAGGTCGAGCGCGCCCTGTACAACGTCAAGGCCACCGGCCACGTGGCGAAGATCATCAAGGACCTCGGCATCTGAGTTCCTCCCGCCCGAACGGCCCGCCCGGCACCCGCCGCGGCGGGCCGTTCCCGCGTCCGAGGCGTGACCGCCCGGCAGGCGGTTCGTTACTCCGTACGGGCCGCGAACACGCGGCCGGAACGGAGGGGGACCGATGGGAGCCGGCGCGTACACCAAGGAACGGCTGGAAGCGGCGGCTCGCGGGGCGCGGACGTTCTCGCAGGCACTGGAGAACCTGGGCGTGGACCCCCGGAGCCCGACCCGCCGGTACGTCCGGGAGCGGATGAAGAAGCTCGGGGTGGACGTGTCGCATTTCGAGAGGGAGGGGGTGAAGTGGACGAAGGAGGTGCTCGAAGGGGCGGTGGCGGCCTCGACGAACATGGCCGAGGTCCTGCGTCGTCTCGGGCTGGAGGTCGTCGGCGGCCACCACACACACATCAGCCGGCGGATCAGGGCGTACGGGATCGACACCTCGCACTTCCGGGGCCCGAACCGGCGGGGCAGGCCCTGGCGGGCCCGTAGCCCGGAGGCCCTTCTCGTCGAGCAGCCGCCCGGTCAGGCCCGCCGCGTGCAGAGCGACCGGCTGAGGTGGGCGATGACGTCCACCGGCGTGGCGGAGCGTTGCGCCTCCTGCGGGACCGCGCCGGTGTGGCGGGGCCGTCCGCTGCCGCTGGAAGTCGATCACGTCGATGGGAACTGGCGCGACAACCGCATCGAGAACCTGCGCTTCCTCTGCCCCAACTGTCACTCGGTGACCGACAACTACCGGGGCCGGGGCAGGAGGGCCGGGGGCGGCGGCGTATGAGCGGCGAGGCGCGGAACACGGGGGAGCGGCCGCCCGGAGCCACCGGACGAGACTCGCGCGGGCCTGCCCGGCCCGGGACCGAGGAGCTGCGTCTGGCTGTCGCCGAGTCGGTCTCCGTCGCCGGGACGCTGCGTCGCCTCGGCCGCCCGGACACCGACACCCAGCGCGCGATGCTGCGCCGCTGGATCGCCGAGCAGGGCCTCTCCACCGCGCACTTCCTGGGGCAGGCGCACCAGCGGGGCAGGACGCACACGGACCGGGCCAGGCGGCCCGAGGACATTTTGGTCCGGCACGACGGCTCCCGTCGGACACGTACCCATCTGCTCCGCCGTGCGCTCCGTGAGGTGGGCGTGCCGGAGGCGTGCGCCGAGTGCGGGCTCGGGCCCGAATGGCTCGGGAGGCCGATGACCCTGGAGGTCGATCACATCAACGGCGACTGGAGCGACGACCGCCGGGACAACCTCCGGCTGCTCTGCCCCAACTGCCATGCGGTGACGAGTACCTGGTGCCGAGGCGGCGGCAGGCGAAAGAAGCCGCCCCGTACACTGAGCGAGGCAAAACGGCCTGCGAGTGATTAGTCCGTTTTGGGGCGGCCGTGGCGAAATAGGCGATACGCGCGGGTTTTAGGTGCCCGTGGGAGAAATCCCGTGTGGGTTCGAGTCCCACCGGCCGCACAGGTGAGGGGTCGCCCGTCCGGGCGACCCCTCTTCCGTTCTCAGCCCAGCAGCTCCCGCACCACCGGCGCCAGCGCCCGGAACGCCTTGCCGCGGTGGCTGATCGCGTTCTTCTCCTCGGGGCTCAGCTCCGCGCAGGTGCGGGTCTCGCCGTCCGGCTGGAGGACCGGGTCGTAGCCGAAGCCGTTCGTGCCGGCCGGTGCGTGCCGCAGGACGCCCCGCAGCTGACCCTCGACCACCCGCTCGGTGCCGTCCGGCAGCGCCAGCGCCGCGGCGCACGCGAAGTGCGCGGTCCGGTGCCCCTCCGCGATGTCGGAGAGCTGGGCGAGCAGCAGGTCCAGGTTGGCCCTGTCGTCACCGTGCCGGCCCGCCCAGCGGGCGGAGAAGATGCCGGGGGCGCCGCCGAGGACGTCGACGCAGAGGCCGGAGTCGTCGGCGACGGCGGGCAGACCGGTGGCCTGGGCCAGCGCGTGGGCCTTGAGGAGGGCGTTCTCGGCGAAGGTGACGCCGGTCTCCTTGACGTCGGGGACGTCGGGGTAGGCGTCCGCGCCGACCAGCTCGTGGGGGAGCCCTGCTTCGGCGAGGATGGCCCTCAGCTCGGTGATCTTTCCGGCGTTACGGGTGGCGAGGATCAGGCGGGTCATGGGGGCCAGTATCCCTGGTGGGCCCGGCCCCCGTGCCCCGGCCGGTCACGGCCTGCCGGCCATGGTGGGTCCGGTGGCCGTGGCCCGGCGCGCACCGGTTGCCGGCCGCGGACGGTCCGGCGGGCCTATATCCGGCGGGTTGCGGGCTGCCGGCCACGGTAGGTCCGGTGGCCGTGGCCCGGCGCGCACCGGCTGCCGGCCGCGGTGGGTCCGGCAGCCATGGTCCGGGCGGTCAGGCCTGCCGGGCGCGGACGGTCCGGCAGGCCATGATCCGGCGTGTTGCGGCCTGCCGGGCGCGGACGGTCCGCCAGGCCATGATCCGGCGTGTTGCGGCCTGCCGGGCGCGGACGGTCCGGCAGGCCTATGTCCGGCGCGTCACGGCCTGCTGGCCGCCGGCGGTGCCGTGGGCCCCTGCTTGCCGTGGGTCGAACCGGCGGCGCGGGCGTTCCTGGTCGCCGTCTTCGCCTTGTTCGCGGCGGCGGACAGCGGGCGGGCGATGTCCTCCAGGGAGCGGCCTTCGGCCCGTACCGCGAGCGCGGCCGCGACCAGCCCGGCCAGGCACATCAGGGCGGCGCCGATCTGGAAGGCGAGGACGGTGTCGCCGACCTTGCCGGTGCTGGTGAGGTCGGCGAAGAGCAGCGGGCCGCTGATGCCGCCGGCGGCGGTGCCGAGGGCGTAGAAGAAGGCGATGGACATGGCCCGGGTCTCCATCGGGAAGATCTCGGAGACCGTCAGGTAGGCGCTGGAGGCGCCGGCGGAAGCGAAGAAGAGGACCGCGCACCAGCAGGCGGTGAGGGTGCCCGCGCTGAGCGAGCCGCGGTCGAAGAGCCAGGCCGTGCCGAACAGCAGGAGGCCGGACAGCAGGTAGGTCGAGGAGATCATGACGCGGCGGCCGACGGTGTCGAAGAGCTTGCCGAGCAGCAGGGGGCCGCAGAAGTTGCCGATGGCGATGACGGCGAAGTAGTAGCCGGTGTGGTCGGCGGGCACGTCGAAGAACTTGGTGAGGATGGCGCCGAAGCCGAAGGTGATCGCGTTGTAGAGGAACGCCTGGCCGATGAAGAGGGAGAAGCCGAGGGTGGCTCGCTTGGGGTAGTCGGCGAAGATGGTGCGGGCGATCTCCAGGAACTTGGTGTCCTTGCGCTGGTGGATCTCCAGCTCGCCCTCCGGCGCGGCGAGCGCCTCGCCCTTCTCGGCCTCGATGCGTTGTTCGATGCCGGTGACGATCTCCTCGGCCTCCCGGTCCCTGCCGTGGATCAGCAGCCAGCGGGGGCTTTCCGGGACGTGGCGTCGTACCAGGAGGATGACCAGGGCGAGGACGGCGCCGAGGGCGAAGGTGAGGCGCCAGCCGAGGTTCGCGGGCAGCAGGTTCGTGTTGAGGGCGACGATGGAGAGCAGGGAGCCGCCGACGGCGCCGAGCCAGAAGCTGCCGTTGATGATCAGGTCGACGCGGCCGCGGTACTTGGCCGGGATCAGTTCGTCGATCGCGGAGTTGATCGCCGCGTACTCGCCGCCGATGCCGAAGCCGGTCAGGAACCGGAAGAGGAAGAACCACCAGGGGGCGAAGGAGACGGCGGTCAGCGCGGTGGCCACGAGGTACACGGCCAGAGTGATCATGAACAGGTTCTTGCGGCCGAAGCGGTCGGTGAGCCGGCCCCAGAAGAGGGCGCCGACGCAGGCGCCGGCCACGTACAGCGCGGCGGCCATGCCGGTGATCTGGCCGGAGGAGATGGCCAGGCCGCTGCCGGGTTCGGAGAGGCGGCCTGCGATGTTGCCGACGACCGTGACCTCGAGGCCGTCGAGGATCCACACCGTTCCCAGCCCGATCACGATGGTCCAGTGCCAGCGGGACCAGGGCAGGCGGTCGAGTCGGGCGGGGATGTTGGTGGTGATGGTCCGGCCGTTTCCGGGCGACGGCGCTTCGGCTGATGTGCTCATGGGCTCCCTCCTCGTCGAGGACGAGGAGTCGGGTGCCCTGGTCCGGTGCGATTAGGCCCCGAGGCCGCGGGAGAGGGTGTGGATGAGCAGGCCGGCCAGCGAGCCGACCACGGTGCCGTTGATGCGGATGAACTGCAGGTCGCGGCCGATGTGGGCCTCGATCTTGCGGGTGGTGTGCTCGGCGTCCCAGCCGGCGACGGTGTCGGTGATCAGGGAGGTGATCTCCTTGCGGTAGGTGGTGACGACGTGCACGGCGGCGCCCTCGACCCAGGTGTCGACCTTGTCCTGGACCTTCGGCTCGCTCGCCATGCGGGAGCCGAGGGACAGCAGGGCGGCCCGTACGCGCACCCGGAGTTCGCTGCGTTCGTCCTCGGCGGCCGCGACGATCATGGAGCGGACGGCGGTCCAGGCGGAGGCGATGAGGTCCTGGACCTCGCTGCGGCCCAGTACCTCGCCCTTGAGCCGTTCGACCCGGGCGCGGGTGTCGGTGTCGGACTGGAGGTCGGAGGCGAAGTCGGTGAGGAAGCGGTCGAGGGCGCCGCGGGCGGGGTGGGAGGGCATGTCGCGCATCTCGGCGCAGAAGCGCAGCAGTTCCTTGTAGACGCGTTCGCCGACCTTCTTGTCGACGAACCTCGGGGTCCAGCCGGGTGCGCCGCCCTCGACGGCGACCATGACGTCGGTGCGGTGCAGCACGAGCCAGTCGTGGGCGCGGCCGACGACGAGGTCGACGACGCGTTTGTGGCCGCCGTCGGCGACGACCCGTTCCAGCATCTTGCCGATGCCGGGGGCGATCTCCTGGGCGTTGGCGCGCCGGGTGACGGCCTCTCCGACCACGGCCTGGACGTCGGAGTCGCGCAGGACGGTGAGGGCGCCCCTGAGGGCGGTGGCCAGTTCGGCGGTGACGCGGTCGGCGTGGTCGGGTTCGGCCAGCCAGGCGCCGAGTCGGCTGCCGATGCCGACGGCGCGCAGCCGCTGGCGTACGACGTCCTGGGAGAGGAAGTTCTCGCCGACGAACTCGCCGAGGGAGATGCCGAGCTGGTCCTTCTTGGTGGGGATGATCGCGGTGTGCGGGATGGGCAGGCCGAGCGGGTGCCGGAAGAGGGCGGTGACCGCGAACCAGTCGGCGAGCGCGCCGACCATGCCGGCTTCGGCGGCCGCCGCGAGGTAGTCCGCCCAGGTGCCGGCGCCCTGGTGCGAGGCCCATGTGGCCAGCACGTAGACGACGGCCACGAACAGCAGCATGCCGGTCGCCGTGAGTTTCATGCGCCGTACCCCGCGCCGCCGTTCCTCGTCGGCGGGGGTGAAGGCGGTCATGGTCCGGTACGACGTGGCCCGGTCCGGTGTTTCCGTCTCCGTGTGTTCCATCATCTCCACCCGTTCGGTGATCCCGCGCACAATTGTCCCTTCCTGACCGACTCCCGGAACGGAACAGGAGTTCCCGGCGTCTGTCTCCTCGGGGGGTTTGCGGCAGGTCCCTGTCAGCTCTCCCTGGTTCATGACGCATCATGGACTCATCGGATCGGAGCCTGAGGCTCCCATCTATCGAGGAGAACAACACAAGCGTGACCAAGCGTCATGGTTATGCCGTCCTGAGCGCGCTCGCCGCGCTGGTCGTGGTTCTGTCCGCCGTCATCTACGTCACGGTGGCCGCCGACGACGGCACCCCCCGCAGCTCTTTCGCCGGCGATCGTCCGCATCGCGGCTCCTCCGTCGCTCCCGCTTCGACCGGCACTTGGGTCGGTTCGTGGTCGACGGCGCCCGCGGGCGGCGAGCCCGGCACCGAGACCGCCGGGCTGGCCGGCCGGTCGGTGCGCAACGTCGTGCACGCGAGCACCGCGGGGACGAGTGCCCGCATCACGCTGTCCAACCTCTACGGACAGTCGCCGCTGACCATCTCGCACGCCTCGCTGGCCCTGTCGGCGGGCGACGGCAGCGCGGCGGCGGCCGCGGAGACGATGCGGCGCCTGACCTTCGACGGCTCCGGCACTGTCGTGATCCCGGCCGGCGGCCAGGTGCTCAGCGACGTGGTCCGGCTGACCATCCCGCACGGGACGGACGTGCTGGTCACCACGTACTCGCCGACGCCGTCCGGCCCGGTGACCTACCACCCGCACGCGCAGCAGGTGTCGTACGTCGCCCAGGGCGACCGCACCGAGGACGCGACCGGTGTCCCGTTCACCGAACGGACGCCGTACTGGCGGTATGTGACGGCCCTTGACGTCCTCAGCAACGAGGCCACGGGCACGGTCGTCGTCTTCGGCGACTCCATCACCGACGGCATAACGTCCACCGTGGGCGCCAACCGCCGCTGGACCGACGTCCTGGCCGGGCGGCTGCGCACGGCCGTCGAGAGCGGTGACGACCTGCCGCGCTACGGCGTCGTCAACGAGGGCATCAGCGGCAACCAGGTGCTCGCGGACGGTCTGGGCCGCCCGGCGGAGAACCAGAGCGGCCTCGGCCGCTTCGGCCGGGACGCGCTGTCCCGGACCAACGCCAAGGTCGTCGTGATCGACCTCGGTATCAACGACATCCTGCGCAACCCCCGCCTCGCCGACCCCGACAAGATCGTCGAGGGGCTGCGCACACTGGTCGGCCACGCCCGCGCCCGCGGCCTGAAGGTCGTCGGCGCCACCCTCATGCCCTTCGAGGGCCACCGCGGCTGGACCCCGGCCCGCGAGGCGGTACGGCAGCAGGTCAACGCCCGGATCAGGGCCGGGCGGGTGTACGACTCCGTCGTGGACTTCGACCGGTCGCTCAGGGACCCGTACGACCCGCGCCGGCTGCGCCCCGAGTACGACTCCGGCGACCACCTCCACCCCAGCGACCTGGGCTTCGCCCGGATGGGCGAGGTCTTCGACCTGGCGGCGCTGAAGGGCGCGGGGCAGACGGAGCTGTAGGCGGGACCGGTCCCGCGGGGATCGTCCCTGGCGGGGTTCGACGGGGTTCGACGGGGTCCGGGTCCGGCGGATTGGTCGGCCGGGGGGTCCGTCCGCGGTGGGGCCGCCCTGCAGGGGTTCGTCGCCGGCGGTATCGGTCCGGTCGGGCCCGTCCCCGGCGGTGTCGGCCCGGTGGGGCCCATCCCGGCGGGCCCTTCGGAACCGGCTCCCGGGCGGATCGTCCGGCGGAACCGGCTCCAGGCGGGATCGTCTGGCGAACCGGCTTTCGGAGGGATCGTCCGGCGGGCGGTCAGGCTCCGGTCGTCGACCCGGGCCGCACGATCATCAGGATCGTCACGGCCGCCCACAGCAGGTTGAACACTCCGGTGAACATGGCCAGCCGCACAGTCGTTTCGCGCGTGCCGCCGCCCTCCACGAGCACGGTCTGGGCCGGCAGCACCAGTGCGGCGAGCACGAGCGCGGCCAGGGCCGTGAGCGCGATGGACACGATCAGCCAGGCGCTGCCGAGCACGCCCATCTCGCTCGCGGTGGCGAACCCGAACACCGGGACGACAAGGCCGACGACGGCGTACACGCGGCAGATCCGGTGCAGCAGCCGCAGGGTCTCGGCGGCCCGGATGTCGTCCGGACCGGCCATGGCCCGGCGGGCTGCGGGCGGGAACATGCTGGCGGCGACGGTCACGGGCCCGACGGCGACGATCGCGGCGAGGACGTGGACGGCGAGGAGGAGCTTGGTCACGTGGTGACGCTATGCGGGCGGTGATCACCGCAGAAGTGGCGGGATTGCCAGAGGTCGACGGATTCCCGCCAGCGACACCTGAGGCGGATCGAGCGACGCCGTTCTCCGTCGACCCCGTGTTCGGCAGGCTCGGCGTGGTTGGCGCTTTCCCGTCGTAGGTCTATTTTCCTGCCATGCACTCCGTGGCCGTCCTGGCGCTGGACCAGGTGATCCCGTTCGACCTGTCCGTCCCGATCGACACCTTCGGATGGGCCCGCCTGCCGGACGGCCGCCCCGGCTACCGTGTCCGGGTGTGCTCCCCGGCCGGGGAGGTGAGTGCCGGAGCGGGTGTCTTCGCGGTGCGGGCGCCCTACGGGCTCGAGGCGCTGGCGGAGGCGGACACCATCGTCCTGCCCGGAGTGACGGACCCGGCCCGTCCGCTGCCGCCCGGGGTCGTGGAGGCGGTGCGCGCGGCGGCGGCGAACGGCACGCGTGTCGCGTCGATCTGCGTGGGCGCGTTCGTCCTCGCGGCCACCGGCCTGCTGGACGGCCTGAGGGCGACGACCCATTGGCAGGCGGCCGGGACCCTCGCGGAGATGTACCCGGAGGTCGTGGTCGACCCGAACGTCCTCTACGTCGACAACGGCCAGTTCCTCACCTCGGCGGGCGCCGCCGCGGCCCTGGACATGTGTCTGCACATGATCCGCGGGGATCACGGTTCGGCGGTCGCGGCGCACGCGGCCCGGATGTCCGTGATGCCGCTCGAACGGGAGGGCGGGCAGGCCCAGTTCATCGTCCACGACCTGCCCCCGGCGCCCGCAGGCGCGACGCTGGAGCCGCTGCTGGCCTGGCTGGAGGCCCACTGCGACCGTGACCTCACCCTGGACGAGATCGCGGTCCGGGCCCGCATGAGCAGCCGTACCCTCAACCGCCGCTTCCGCGAACAGACGGGTACGACACCGCTCCAGTGGCTCCACCGAGCACGGGTGCGGCGGGCGCAGTACCTGCTGGAGACGACGCCGTACCCGGTGGAACGGATCGCCGCGCAGACGGGCTTCGGCTCCCCGACGGCCTTCCGGGAACGCTTCCGCCGGGTGGTCGGGACGAGCCCGCAGGCGTACCGGCGGTCGTTCCAGGTGTGAAGATCGTGTGTGCCGGCGCCGGACCCGGTCGGACCGGGTGGGGTCGGGTCGGGCCGGGTGGGGTTGGTCTGGTCAGGCCCTAGGGGTGACGCCGGTCGGCGACGGCCCAGGAGGCGAGTGCCACGGCGCCGGCGACACCGAAGACCGCGGGCCAGGCGCCGACCTTCTTGGCCAGCGGGTGGGAGCCGGCGAACGCGGCGACGTAGGCGGCGGTGAGCGCGCCGGCGGCCTTCCCGCCCGCCTGCTCGCGCCACTGCTGCGCGGCGGCGGCACCGGCGACGGCCAGCACGGCCCCGCCGAGCTGTCGCTTCTTGGTCCAGCGGGCGACGCCGTAACCACCGACGAGCCCGGTCGCCGCGACGACCGCGCTGGGAACCCTGGCCATGACTGCCTCCTGCTCCTGATGTCCTGTTCGCTCCGCTCCGAGGCTAACCCGCAGGTGAACGGAGTCCCCGAACCTGAGTCCGGCCTTGTCAAGTTTCGGGGCGGTCACACATTGGCCGATTTTGGGGCGGTCACACATTGGCCGAACCTCACCCCATGGCGGCCGTGATCGGGGGTACTGGGCGTCCGGAGTCCGAAGCGTCCCCGAGGAGGAGCCGGCCATGACCGTGGCAGCCCCGCAGCACAGATCCACCATCCCCGCCCCTGCCCCGCGTCCCGACACCGGTGGCTCGGCCGGGGAGGCCGGTTGGCTGGAACTGACGCAGGCGGTGCGGGAGGCGGGTCAGTACCCGACGGCCGCGAAGGCCGAGGCGGTGACCCGTATCGTCCTGTCCTCCCTGGGCACGCACGTGACCGGTGACGAACGCGTGGCCCTGGCCCAGTCCCTCCCCCCGGAGGCGGGCAGGGTGGTCGCGTCCCAGATCCCCGTCGTCCACCCGCTCCCCGCCCGGGAGTTCGTGGAGTTGGTGGCGTCCCGCATCGAGGGCTCGACCCCCGCGACCGCCCGCTGGGACGTCAGCTCGGTCCTCGGTGTCCTGGCGGACCAGCTGGACGAACCCCTGACGACCCGCGTCCTGGCCCAACTCCCGCCCGGCTACGCGCTCCTGTTCGGCCGAGCGGACCTGGCGCCGCCGATGCCCTTGACGGCGCCCGCGGCATAGCCGAGCCCTCGTACGCAGGGCGCCGCGCAACCGCCCTGCGGCGCCCGCGCCCGTCACACCGGCCGGCCGGGCCCGGTGTGGGCCGACCGGACCGCTGAACCGGCGGTACTGGCTGGGCCGGCGGAACCGGCTGGACGACCGGCTAGACCCGCTCGAGCGCCCGGTGAGGTGCTTCCGGAAGCTCCACGGCGATGCCGTCACCGGGCCGCACGGGGCCGCCCACCCGTACGACGCCCATGACCCCGGCCCTGTACCGGACGTGCCCGTCCGTGTCGCGCCCGACGACCTGCTTCAGCAGTCCGTGCCGGAAGCTGTCGATCTGGGCGCAGGGGTTGCGCAGCCCGGTCACCTCGACGACGGCCTGGTTCCCGATCCGCAGCAGCGTCCCCGTGGGCAGCCCGAGCAGGTCGATCCCGCGAGTGGTGATGTTCTCGCCCAGGTCCCCGGCGGTCACCTCGAACCCCTTCGCGGCGACCTCGTCGAAGAGTTCGGCGTGAATGAGGTGCACCTGCCGCAGGTTCGGCCGGGTCGGGTCCTTGGCGACCCGGGAACGGTGCTTGACGGTCACCCCCGCGTGCACGTCCCCCTCCACGCCGAGCCCGGCGAGCAGGGTGATGGTCTCCCGGTTCGGCTTGGTGAACGAGTACACCCCGTTGCTGCTGACGGCAGTGACAGTGGCGCTCATGGCAGACCCCCGTTTCGGCTCATCGCGGCAAGCTTCACCTACAGCCTATTTCCCGGTGCGACCCCGCCCCCGCCAACGGACTTGAAGTCGCGGCCGACGATGACCCAGCCGCCATCGAGCCACCGGCGGCACCACGGACCCCGACTCGGCCGGATAGCTGACAGGCCCTCGGGTACTCGCTTCCCCAGCACGGCCCATGGCCGAGTCCGGTATGCGGTGACAGCAACGGAGAACCAGATGAAGGCCCGCCGATCAGCAGCCCCGCCGGCCCCCGCGCCGATACTGGCGGACGCACGGTCCGCCGACGTCCTGTCCGGTCGTTACCGGTTGGGCGCCAGAATCGGATCGGGAGGCATGGCCGACGTCTACGAGGGCCTCGACACGCGTCTCAGGCGACCGGTGGCCGTCAAGGTCTTCCGGCCGGGCCCCGGCCCGCAGACCGAGGACAGCCTTGCCACGGAGGCCGTGCTCCTGGCCCGCCTCCAGCACCCCGGACTGGTCACGGTCTACGACTCCGGCCGGCACGACGACCGGGCCTACCTGGTCATGCAGCTGGTCGACGGCCCCAGTCTGCACAGCCTCCTGGCGAGCGGACCGCTGCCCCAGCCGCGCGTGACCGCACTCGGCGCTTCCCTGGCCGGGACCCTCGCCTACGTCCACCGGACCGACATAGTGCACCGCGACGTCAAACCGTCGAACGTCCTGCTGGACCGGGCCGGTGACCCGCACCTGGCCGACTTCGGCATCGCACGCCTGGCGGACGCCACCTGCCACACCGCACCCGACGTGCTGACGGGCACGGCCGCCTATATGGCACCGGAGCAGGTGGAGGGCGGCCGCGTCGGCCCGGCCGTCGACGTCTACGCGCTCGGTCTGGTCCTGCTGGAGTGCCTGAAAGGAGCGCCGGAGTACCGGGGCACCCCGCTGGAGGCAGCGGTCGCCCGCCTCCTCCGCACCCCCGAGATCCCCACCTGGGTCTCGTCGGACCTCGCGGCACTGCTGCGGGCCATGACGGCCCAGGACCCCGAGTCCCGCCCGACCGCCGACCGGTGCGCGCAGGCCCTCACCGCCCTGAACGCCGAGAGCCACCCCTACGAGCTGCTGCCGACGGAGCCCGCCCCGGTCCACCGCCGGC
>NZ_JAJSZC010000185.1:0-16115 GCF_036815105.1 Streptomyces sp. IBSBF 3136 | reverse complement strand
CTGCGCCGCCGCGCCCCGCCAGGCGGCCCCCGCTACGCCGTCGCCGCCCCCGGAGCCGGCGGCGCCAGCTGGCGGGCCAGCCAGGTCGGTACGCCTCCCAGCAGCCGGAACAGCCGTCCGGCCTCCTCCCGCAGCCGTGACGCCTCCGGCTCGGACTCCGCGTCCGCCAGGGAGGCCAGCGCCGGGGCCGTGCCCACCAGGTAGCCCAGCTCCTCCCGGATCCGCAGGGACTCGGCGAAGCCGTGCCGGGCCTCGGTCAACTCCCCTTCCCGCAGGGCGAGTCCGGCCAGATGGCGCCAGGTGAAGGAGAGCAGTAGCGGGTCGGCGTGCGCCGTGGCGCCCGCGTGCGCCCGGCGGTAGGCCGCACGGGCCGCCTGCGGGGAGCGGCTCAGGTTCTCGGCCAGCAGGCCCCTGCGGAAGTCCAGCAGGGCCCGGCCCGCGGCTCCCGGGGCGATCAGCGCCGCCGCCCGGCCCAGCGCGGCCCGCGCCTCGTCCGCCCGGTCGCGTACGCCGTGCAGGGTGGCCGCGTAGGCGAGCTGGCCGCGTTCGCAGGCGGCCGCGCCCCGTTCCTCGTCGGTGTGCGCCAGCGCCTCGGCCGTGCGCAGGGCGTCCTCCGCCTCCTCCCAGCCCCGCTCGGTGTACAGGCACCGTTCGACCAGCAGGGTGGCCCGTTGCAGGGCCAGGGCCGGGGTGTCCGGTGGCAGCAGGGCCGCCGCGTCGGCCCAGCAGGCCCGCGAGCGCAACCGCCATACCGCGGTCTGGAGTGGATCGTCACCGGCGGTCGTTCCATTACCAGACATGGCGGAATGCGCCACGTTGCCCTCCCCGAGCACGCCGTTGAGCTGTTGAGTGGTGGCGGCATTCCAGCACCAATGCCGGTGCCTGGCCAAGAGGGTGGGTGAAAGTTTTCACAAAGTAGGGGGCCGATGGCGTGACTTGATCGGCAGGCGTCACGCCCCGCCGGGTTCAGCTCATCCGCAGGGCCAGGAAGAAGTCCAGCTTGTCCTCCAGGCGTGAGAGGTCACGTCCCGTCAACTGCTCGATCCGCCCGACCCGGTAGCGCAACGTGTTGACGTGCAGGTGGAGCCGGGTGGCGCAGCGGGTCCAGGAGCCGTCGCAGTCGAGGAAGGCCTCCAGGGTGGGGATCAGCTCGGCGCGGTGGCGGCGGTCGTAGTCCTTCAGCGGGTCCAGCAGGCGTGCGGTGAAGGCGCGGCGGACGTCGTCCGGGACGAACGGCAGCAGCAGCACGTGGCTGGCCAGTTCCTGGTGGCCGGCCGCGCAGACCCGGCCGGGGCGGGCCGCGGCGACCCGGCGGGCGTGCCGGGCCTCCTCCAGGGCGCCGCGCAGCCCCTCGGCCGAGTGCACGGCCGCGCTGACGCCGAGGGTGAGCCGCCCGTCGTCGTTCAGACCCGCCGACAGCGGTTCCCGCACGGCCTGCAGCAGCGCGTCGGCGAGCAGGCCGGTCTCCGAGCCGTCGTGCTCGGCGGCCATCGCGGGCAGCGGGACCAGGGCGATCGCCTCGTCCCCGGTGTGCGCGACGGCGATCCGGTCCGAGGGCTCGGGGCCGGTGGCCAGCGGGTCGACCAGGATCTCCTCCAGCAGCGACTGGGCCACGGGGCCGCCCTCGACCTCGTCGCCCTCCCACTCGACCCGGGCCACGACCACCTGCCAGTGCGGGGCCGCGCCGAGCCCGGGCAGCAGCACCGGCGCGGCCACCCGCAGGCGGGCGGCGATCTCGGCGGGCGCGGCACCCGTCTGCACCAGCTCCAGCACTTCCTGGGCGAGCCGGCGGCGGACGGTGCGCGCCGCGTCACGGCGGTCCCGTTCGACGGCGATCAGCTGGGTGACGCCCTGGAGCAGGTCGAGGCGCTCCTCCGGCCAGTCCCCGGCGTCCGCCTCGACCGCCAGCAGCCAGTCCGAGAGCACCGACTCGCGCACGTCGCGGGCGGCCTGCGGGGAGCGCCCGGAGGAGCGGATCGGGAAAAGGGAGTACGTCGTCCCGGCGAGCAGGACGCGGTGCGGTCCGCGGCGGCCCGTGCGGGCGGCGGCCAGGTGCTCGGCGGCCAGACCGGCGCAGATGTCGGCGGGCAGCGCCGGGCCGCCGAGCTTCGAGCCCGCGATCAGCCGGCCGGTGGGCGAGAGCACCCAGGCGCGCAGGTCCAGGTCGGAGCCGAGCAGGTCGAGCACCACGTCGGGGCCGCCGCCGGCCGGGCCCGAGGTCATCATCCGGCGGTGCCGGTCCACCACCGCCGCGAGGTCTCCGGCCCGCTCGCCGGAGACCTGCCGTACGACGTGCTCGGTGATCGAGGCGAACGCCACCGACTCGTGCACCGCGAACAGCGGCAGCCGGTGCCGTGAACAGGCCAGGACCAGGTCGTCCGGCACATCGCCCAGCTCGGCCTCACCCGCCGCCAGCGCCGCCACCCCGGCCTGCACCAGGAGGCGTACGAACGGCTCGGAGTCGTGGGCGTCCCGGCGCCAGGCCAGGCCGGTGAGCACCAGTTCCCCGCCGGAGAGGTAGCGGCTCGGGTCGCGCAGGTCGGTGGTCATGACCCCGCGTACGGAGCGGTCCAGCTCGTCCTCGCCGCCGAGCAGCCGCAGCCCCAGCGCGTCGGTGTCCAGCAGTGCGCGCAGCCGCATCTCGTCGCCGCCGTCCTTTGTCTCGAAAACTACGATGAATCCCGGTGGGGGACCCGTGACGCACCCGGTGCGCGGGCCGTCCGGACGGGGCCGTCCGGGCCGCCTCCCGCGTTTCCCGGGGAATACGGAGAGGTGACCGATGACCTCCGTTCATACGAATCTACAAGATGCCCGCCGTGGCCAGCCAACTCCTTCATGGTTTCGGTGACTGACCCCGCCGGAGTACGGAGCGGTGTACTGAGTCCACTCCGCGTTAACAGCACATGAACGAGCCGGGACCGCCGCACACGGATTGGCTCATCTGTACGACTCACGAGACGAAGAAGAGAGCCGGTCATGGACTTCCTTCGCCCCGCCAGCTGGGAGGAGGCGCTCGCCGCGAAGGCCGAGCACCCCACCGCTGTGCCGATTGCGGGTGGCACCGATGTGATGGTCGAGATCAACTTCGACCACCGCCGGCCCGAGTACCTGCTCGATCTCAACCGCGTCGGCGACCTCTACGAGTGGGAGGTCGGCGAGGACACCGTACGGCTGGGCGCCTCCGTCCCGTACACCAGCATCATGGAGAACCTCCGTGCCGAGCTGCCGGGCCTCGCGCTCGCCTCGCACACGGTCGCCTCCCCGCAGATCCGCAACCGCGGCGGCGTCGGCGGCAACCTCGGCACGGCCTCGCCCGCCGGCGACGCCCACCCCGCCCTGCTCGCGGCGGGCGCCGAGGTCGAGGTGGAGTCGGCGGCCCGCGGCACCCGGCTGATCCCGATCGACGCCTTCTACACCGGCGTCAAGCGCAACGCCCTGCAGCCCGACGAGCTGATCCGCGCGGTGCACGTCGCCAAGGCCGACGGCCCGCAGCAGTACTCCAAGGTCGGCACCCGCAACGCCATGGTCATCGCCGTGTGCGCCTTCGGCCTCGCGCTGCACCCCGGCACCAGGACCGTGCGCACCGGCATCGGCTCGGCCGCACCCACCCCCGTGCGGGCCAAGGCCGCCGAGGAGTTCCTGAACGCGGCTCTGGACGAGGGCGGCTTCTGGGACAACGGGAAGATCATCACCCCGTCGGTCGCCAAGCAGTTCGCGGAGCTGTGCTCCGGCGCCTGCAACCCGATCGACGACGTCCGGGGCACCGCGAGCTACCGCCGCCACGCGGTCGGCGTGATGGCCCGCCGGACGCTCACCTGGACCTGGGAGTCGTACCGCGGCGCCCGCCGCGCATCCGAGGGAGCTGCGTAATGCGCGTCAACTTCACCGTCAACGGACGTCCGCAGGAGGCCGACGACGTCTGGGAGGGCGAGTCCCTGCTGTACGTGCTGCGCGAGCGCCTCGGCCTGCCCGGCTCCAAGAACGCCTGCGAGCAGGGCGAGTGCGGCTCCTGCACCGTGCGCCTTGACGGCGTCCCGGTCTGCTCCTGTCTGGTCGCGGCCGGCCAGGCCGAGGGCCGCGACGTCGTGACCGTCGAGGGCCTCGCCGACTTCGCCCGGCAGCGCGCCGAGGGCGGCTGCGCGAGCGGCGCCTGCGGCACCGCCCTGGACGAGGCCAAGGGCCGGCACGCCAAGGGCGGCGCCGACTCGCGGACCGGCGAGGGCACCGAACTGTCCCCGGTCCAGCAGGCGTTCATCGACGCCGGCGCCGTCCAGTGCGGCTTCTGCACCCCGGGTCTGCTCGTCGCCGCCGACGAGATGCTGGAGCGCAACCCGAACCCGAGCGACGCGGACATCCGCGAGGCGCTGTCGGGCAACCTGTGCCGCTGCACGGGCTACGAGAAGATCATGGACGCGGTCCGCCTGGCCGCCGCCCGCCAGTCCGAGGGAGTCTGACATGCCGTCCCCCACTCTCGGCTCAGCTCGAGCCGGCGGTGCCCCCACCGGCACTCCTACGAAGATCACGCAGGGGTCGCAGACCAAGGGCGGCATCGGCGAGTCCACGCTCCGTCCCGACGGCACCCTGAAGGTCACCGGCGAGTTCGCGTACTCGTCCGACATGTGGCACGAGGACATGCTCTGGGGCCAGATCCTGCGCTCCACCGTCGCGCACGCCGAGATCGTCTCCATCGACACCGGCGAGGCCCTGGCCACCCCGGGCGTCTACGCGGTCCTGACCTACGACGACCTGCCCACCGCGGTGAAGAACTACGGCCTGGAGATCCAGGACACCCCGGTCCTCGCCCACGGCAAGGTGCGCCACCACGGCGAACCGGTCGCGATCGTCGCCGCCGACCACCCGGAGACGGCCCGCCGCGCCGCGGCCAAGATCAAGGTCGAGTACCGGGAGCTGCCCGTCATCACCGACGAGGCCTCCGCGACCGCCCCGGACGCGATCCTCGTCCACGAGGGCCGCGACGACCACCACGCCGGGCACGTCCCGCACCCCAACATCGTCCACCGCCAGCCGATCGTCCGCGGCGACGCGGACGCGGCCGCCCGCCGTGCCGATGTGATCGTCAAGGGCGAGTACACCTTCGGCATGCAGGACCAGGCCTTCCTGGGCCCCGAGTCCGGCCTCGCCGTGCCCGAGGAGGACGGCGGCGTCCATCTCTACGTCGCCACCCAGTGGCTCCACTCCGACCTGCGCCAGATCGCCCCCGTCCTCGGCCTGCCCGAGGACAAGGTGCGCATGACGCTGTCCGGTGTCGGCGGCGCGTTCGGCGGCCGCGAGGACCTGTCCATGCAGATCCACGCCTGCCTGCTGGCGCTGCGCACCGGCAAGCCCGTGAAGATCGTCTACAACCGGTTCGAGTCCTTCTTCGGGCACGTCCACCGCCACCCGGCGAAGCTCTACTACGAGCACGGCGCCACCCGCGACGGCAAGCTGACCCACATGAAGTGCCGGATCGTCCTGGACGGCGGCGCCTACGCCTCCGCCTCCCCGGCAGTCGTCGGCAACGCCTCCTCCCTGTCGGTCGGCCCGTACGTCGTCGACGACGTCGACATCGAGGCCATCGCCCTCTACACCAACAACCCGCCCTGCGGGGCCATGCGCGGCTTCGGCGCCGTCCAGGCGTGCTTCGCCTACGAGGCGCAGATGGACAAGCTCGCGGCAGAGCTCGGCATGGACCCGGTCAGGTTCCGGCAGCTCAACGCCATGGAGCAGGGGACGCTCATGCCGACCGGGCAGCCGGTCGACTCCCCGGCCCCGGTGGCCGAACTGCTGCGCCGGGTCAAGGCGATGCCGCTGCCGCCCGAGCGCCAGTGGGAGTCCAGCGAGGGCGCGGACGTACGGCAGCTGCCCGGCGGCCTGTCCAACACCACGCACGGCGAGGGCGTCGTACGCGGGGTGGGCTACGCGGTCGGCATCAAGAACGTCGGCTTCTCCGAGGGCTTCGACGACTACTCGACGGCCAAGGTGCGCATGGAGGTCGTGGGCGGCGAGCCCGTCGCCACCGTGCACACCGCGATGGCGGAGGTCGGCCAGGGGGGTGTCACCGTCCACGCGCAGATCGCCCGCACCGAGCTCGGTGTCGCCCAGGTGACCATCCACCCCGCCGACACCCAGGTCGGCAGCGCCGGCTCCACCTCGGCCTCCCGGCAGACGTACGTCACCGGCGGCGCCGTGAAGAACGCCTGCGAACTGGTCCGCGAGAAGGTCCTGGAGATCGGCCGGCGCAAGTTCGGCTCCTACCACCCGGCCTGGGCGACGGCCGAACTCCTGCTGGAGGGCGGCAAGGTCGTCACCGACGGCGGCGAGGTCCTCGGCGACCTGGCCGACGTCCTGGAGGGCGAGACCGTCGAGATCGAGGCGGAGTGGCGGCACCGGCCGACCGAAGCCTTCGACCTGCGCACCGGCCAGGGCAACGGGCACGTCCAGTACTCCTTCGCCGCGCACCGCGCGGTCGTCGAGGTCGACACCGAACTCGGCCTGGTCAAGGTGATCGAACTGGCCTGCGCCCAGGACGTCGGCAAGGCGCTCAACCCGCTCTCCGTCATCGGCCAGATCCAGGGCGGAACGACGCAGGGGCTGGGCGTGGCGGTCATGGAGGAGATCATCGTCGACCCGAAGACCGCCAAGGTCAGGAACCCCTCCTTCACGGACTACCTGATCCCCACCATCCTCGACACGCCGACCATCCCGGTCGACGTGCTCGAACTCGCCGACGACCACGCCCCGTACGGGCTGCGCGGCATCGGCGAGGCCCCGACCCTGTCGTCCACCCCGGCCGTCCTCGCGGCGATCCGGAACGCGACCGGGCTGGAGCTCAACCGCACTCCGGTACGGCCCGAGCACCTCACGGGAACCGCGTAACACCCCACAGCACTCCGGGCGGCGCAGGGAACGTCACACACTCCGCAGCGCCGCCCGGGGGATCCCCCTTCGAGTCCCGCACCGCTCGCGATCCTCGAAGTACCAGGAAACACGTTCGTCTCGGGCCGTCCCCCGGGTCGTCCATTCCCAAATCCCGTGCCCGTAAAGGCGGTTGCACGGGTGCCCCTTTGAACCTTGGGAGATGGCCCCCATGACCCAGCAGTCAGTGGAGCCGAGGACCGCAGCCGACGACGCGGGTGAGGGAACCCGCGTCCCGGCAGGGCGGTCCTGGCTCGACCGGTACTTCCACATATCCAGAAGAGGGTCCACGGTCTCGCGCGAGGTCCGTGGCGGCGTCACCACCTTCATGGCGATGGCGTACATCCTCCTGCTCAACCCCCTGATCCTGTCCGGCAAGGACGCGGCGGGGGACACGCTCGGCCAGAAGGCGCTGATCACCGCGACCGCGTTCGCGGCGGCCTGCACCACGCTCCTGATGGGTTTCGTCGGCAAGGTGCCGCTCGCCCTCGCCGCCGGCCTCTCCGTCTCCGGTGTCCTGTCCTCCCAGGTCGCCCCGCAGATGACCTGGCCGCAGGCCATGGGCATGTGCGTGATGTACGGCGTCGTCATCATGCTGCTGGTCGTCACCGGCCTGCGTGAGATGATCATGAACGCGATCCCGCTCGCGCTCAAGCACGGCATCACCATGGGCATCGGCCTGTTCATCGCCCTCATCGGCTTCTACAAGGCCGGCTTCGTGCACCAGGGCAAGGCCACCCCGGTCACCCTCGGCCCCGCCGGTGAACTCGCCGGCTGGCCGGTCCTGCTCTTCGCCGGCACCCTGCTGCTGATCTTCATGCTCCAGGCCCGCAACGTCCCCGGCGCCATCCTCATCGGCATCATCTCCGGCACCGTCGTCGCCGCCGTCCTCAACGGGCTCGGCGTCGTCGACCCCGAGCAGTGGGCCAACGGCGCGCCCGAACTGCACGGCGGGGCGGTCTCGATGCCCGACTTCTCGCTCTTCGGGCACGTGGAGTTCGGCGGCTGGGGCAAGGTCGGCGCCATGACGGTCGGAATGATCGTCTTCACCCTCGTGCTCGCCGGTTTCTTCGACGCGATGGCCACCATCATCGGCGTCGGCACGGAGGCCCAGCTGGCCGACGACAAGGGCCGGATGCCGGGTCTGTCCAAGGCGCTGTTCATCGACGGCGCCGGCGGTGCCATCGGCGGTGTGGCGGGCGGCTCCGGCCAGACCGTCTTCATCGAGTCGGCGACCGGCGTCGGCGAGGGCGCCCGCACGGGGCTCGCCTCCGTCGTCACCGGACTGTTCTTCGCGGCCTGCCTGTTCTTCACCCCGGTCACCGCGATCGTCCCGCAGGAGGTCGCCTCCGCCGCCCTGGTCGTCATCGGCGCCCTGATGCTGATGAACGCCCGGCACGTGGACTGGGCCGACCGCGCCACCGCGATCCCGGTGTTCCTGACGGTCGTGCTGATGCCGTTCACGTACACCATCACCACCGGTGTCGCCGCGGGCGTCATCTCCTACGTGGCCATCAAGACCGCCCAGGGCAAGGCGCGCGAGATCGGCGCCTTCATGTGGGGGCTGACGGTCGTCTTCCTGATCTACTTCGCACTCAACCCGATCGAGGGCTGGCTCGGCGTCCATTAGCCGCCCGCCGAACGCCCGTACCACGCAACCCGTGAGGAGACCGAGAGATGCTGGACATCGCCGAGGAGCTCAACCGGTGGGTCGAGCAGGGCCGTGACTTCGCCGTCGCCACCGTGGTGGCCGTCGGCGGCAGCGCCCCGCGCCAGCCGGGCGCCGCCCTCGCGGTGGACGCCGACGGCACGGCGATCGGCTCGGTCTCCGGCGGCTGCGTGGAGGGCGCCGTGTACGACCTGTGCCGGCAGGCGCTCGAGGACGGGCAGACCGTCCTCGAGCGCTTCGGGTACAGCGACGAGGACGCCTTCGCCGTCGGCCTGACCTGTGGCGGCGTCATCGACATCCTCGTCACGCCGGTCCCGGCGGACGGTCCCGCCCGGCCGGTGGTCGCCTCCGCGCTGGCCGCCGCCGCGCGGGGGGAGGCGGCGGCGGTCGCGCGCATCGCGGACGGTCCGGCCGAACTGCTGGGCCGGGCCCTGCTGGTCCGCCCCGACGGCTCCCACGACGGCGGCTTCGGCGCCCACCCCGAACTGGACCGCACGGTCGCCGCCGAGGCCGCCGCCTTCCTGGACGCGGGCCGCACCGGCACCCTGGAGATCGGCGAGCAGGGCTCCCGCTGCGGCGCCCCGCTCACCCTCCTCGTGGAGTCCTCGGTGCCCGCCCCCCGGATGATCGTCTTCGGCGCCATCGACTTCGCCTCCGCGCTGGTCCGCGTCGGCAAGTTCCTCGGCCACCACGTCACGGTGTGCGACGCCCGGCCGGTGTTCGCCACCCCGGCCCGCTTCCCGGAGGCCGACGAGATCGTCGTCGAGTGGCCCCACCGGTACCTGGAGCGCACCGAGGTCGACGCCCGCACGGTGCTGTGCGTCCTCACCCACGACGCCAAGTTCGACATACCGCTGCTCCGGCTGGCCCTGCGGCTGCCGGTCGCCTACGTCGGCGCGATGGGCTCCCGCCGCACCCACCTGGACCGCAACGAGCGCCTGCGCGAGGCCGGCGTCGGCGATCTCGAACTCGCCCGCCTGCGCTCGCCGATCGGCCTCGACCTCGGCGCCCGCACCCCGGAGGAGACGGCCCTGTCCATCGCCGCGGAGATCGTCGCGAACCGGCGCGGCGGCAGCGGGGTCTCCCTCACCGGCGCCCACACACCGATCCACCACGACCGCTCCAAGCGCCCGGCGGGCCGCCGGATCGGCTCGGTGGCCTGAACGCCCGGCCCGGGCGGACCCACGGCGAGACCGTGCGGTGGGGGACGCGAGCGCGAAGTCCCGGCGGACCGCGGGCAGTCGGCCGGGGTCGTCGGGTGTGCGGCCGGGGCCGGCGGTGTGCGGCTTCGCCCGGCGGGCGAGCGCCGCGCCGACGGGCGACCGGCCGTGGCCGGGTCCTCCGTCCCCGGGTTCGTGCGGACTCCGCTCGCCTCCCGACGGCCCTGGACCGGACCGTCAGGGCCGGCGCAGCAGCTGGTTGACGGCTCGGCCGAACACCGTGCGGGACGTGTGCCGTACGACGTCGTCGAAGAGGCGCGGCAGGAAGCGGATCCGCAGTTCCTCCTGCCATTCCACGCGGGTGCGGCCGCCGGGGCCCGGGCGGACCTCGATCTGCGCCCAGCCCAGGATCACCCGTCCGCGCTTCTCCAGTCGGCACAGCCCCGGCTCGCCGTCCACCGGCGGCCGCCAGACGGTGACCTCCATGGGGTCCTCGAAGGCGAGCGGGCCGATGCCCGACCGGGCGACGACGCGGGTGCCCTCACGGGTCGGTCCGGGCGGGACCGAGGTGACCCGGGTCAGCGGGACCGCGTCACCGTGGAGTGGCCACCGTGTCAGCCGGCGCCAGGTCTCCTCCAGGGAGAGCGGCACGGTGCGTTCGAGAGAGAAGAAGGGCACGGCACGATCGTAGGCAATCGGCGCCGCGGACCTGTGCGTTCGGCCACGGGTCACCTGACTGGCCCATGGCCGCCCCGCCGGCCGGCCGCCGCCTCAGGGCCGGTACACCTTGCCGGGCTCGGCCTTGCCCGGCGCCAGCAGCTGAGGCACCGTCACGAAGACGTACCCGCGCGCCTTCAGGGCGTCGATGATGCCGGGGACGGCGGGCACGGTGCCCCGGTAGATGTCGTGCAGCAGGATGATCCCGTCCCGGGACGCCTGGTCGAGCACCCGCTTGGTGATCAGCGCCGAGTCCTCGGTCGTGTAGTCCTTCGCGGTCACGCTCCACAGCACCTCCGCCAGGCCCTCGTCCTTGGCGATCCGGTGCACGTCGGCGTCCGTGCGGCCCTGGGGCGGGCGCATCAGGGTGGGCCGGCGCCCGGTGAGCCGCTCGATCGCGTCGTCGGGCCGCTTCAGCTCCTCGCGTATCCGCGCGTCCGATATGCGCGTGAGGATCTTGTGGTCCCAGGTGTGGCTGGCGACCTCGTGCCCCTCGGCCGCCATCCGCTTCACCAGCTCCGGATAGGTGTCGATGTGCCGCTTGCCCAGCAGGAAGAAGGTGGCCGGGACCTTCTTCTCCTTGAGGATGTCAAGCAGCCGGGCCGAGTTCTCGCTGGGCCCGGCGTCGAAGGTGAGCGCGATGCACTTGGCCTCGCGGCAGTCGACCGTCCCCAGCCGGGCCGCCTGTGCCCCGTGCGCGCCCCCGTGCCCGGCCCCGGCCCGCGCCGCCGCCGGGGAGGTCGTGTCGACCTGCGCGCAGCCGGACAGCGTCAGCGCCAGACAGGCGGCGGCGGAGGCGAGCGCGGACAGACGCAACCTTCGGCCGGCTCCGCGCATCTTCCTGAGCGCGGGTGGCGAGGCGGGGTTCTTCTCGGAGGAACGCGATAGAGGCATGCCGGGACTATACACAGAGTGCATAGTTCATGTGTTCGAATATTTGGCTTACGCTCACCACACGGTTCCCCCGGTACGGCGACCCGGGGCAGGGCGTGCCCGGCAGGCCGGCCCGCCGCCGTAGCACCATGGAGGTGTGGGGAGGGCAGCACGCCACCGGGCGGGAGGACCAGCCCATGCGCTACCGGGACCGAGCCCAGGCCGGACGGCGACTCGCCGCCCTGCTGGGCGAACTGTGCGAGCGCGACGGACTGCCCGACCCCGTCGTCCTAGCCCTGCCCCGCGGCGGCATCGCCGTCGCCGAGCCCGTCGCCCGGGCCCTGGGCGCCCCCCTCGACGTGCTCGTCGTCCGCAAGATCGGCGCACCGCACCACCACGAGTTCGCCGTCGGCGCCCTCGCCGCCGGCGACCCGCCCCTCTTCGACGCCGGCACCCTGAACCACCTCGGCCTGACCGAGGAGCGGCTCGCCCCGGCCGTGGCGAGCGAACGGCGCGAACTGGAGCGGCGGGAGCGCCGCTACCGCGGCGACCGTCCGCCGCCGCGGGTACCGGGCCGCAGCGTGATCGTCGTCGACGACGGACTGGCGACCGGCGCCACCGCCCGCGCCGCCCTGCGCCATGTGCGGCGCCGGGAGCCGGCCCGGCTGGTCCTGGCCGTCCCGGTCGGCGCCCCGGACTCCCTCGACCGGCTCGCCGCCGAGGCCGACACGGTCATCTGCCCGATGCGCCCGGCCGCGTTCAGCGCCGTCGGCCAGTGGTACGACGACTTCGGGCAACTGACCGACGCGGACGTGCTCGGCGTGCTCGACGCGCTGCACACGGGGTGAGGAACCGGGAGCCACGGGCCGAAAGCCGAGGGGCGTGGGGCGAGGAGGTGAGGAGCCGAAAGCCGGGGGGGCGAGGAGTCGAGGCCGGGGGAACTGGAGGAGTGAGGATGCCGGAGCTGGCCGAGGCGGAGGCGCGGCGCCGGTTCACCGCCGCCCGGGTGGCCCGGCTGGCCACGGTGGACGCGGCGGGCCGGCCGCACCAGGTGCCGGTCGTCTTCGCCGGGTACACCCCCGAAGGCACGGAAGGGACCCTGAGCGGTGCCGCCGGCCGCATCGTGACCGCCGTCGACCACAAGCCGAAGACCACCGCCCGCCTCAGACGGCTGCGCAACATCGCCGCGCACCCGGCGGTCTGCCTGCTGGCCGACGCCTACGACGAGGACTGGGACCAGCTCTGGTGGGTCCGCGCCGACGGCGAGGCGAGCGTCCTGACAGCCGACGCCGCCGACCCGGCCGTACGGCAGGCCCACGCGAGTGCCGTCGGGCTGCTGCGCGCCAAGTACCCGCAGTACCGGGACCACCCGCCGGCCGGCCCGGTGATCGCGGTCACCGTACGGCGCTGGAGCGGCTGGCAGGCACGCGCGGAGACCTCCGGCCGCCGAACCCCGTGCACACCAGTGGTACCGGAAACGCACGGGGAGTAACCTCGGGTGACATGACGCGCACGGGGGAGCGAGCCGTCAAGTCACGGTTACGGACGCCGCCTTGGGTGGCCCGCATCGAGGAGCAGGACGGGCGGGTCCTGGGTGCCGGGGTGCTGCTCGCCCCGGACCGCGTGCTCACCGCGGCCCATGTCGTGCGGCCCGGACGGGCGTACGTCGTCCACTTCGTCGGCGTGCCCGGCGTGCCCGGGGTGGCGGCCACCGCCCGTGAGGACGAGTACGTGCCGCAACAGGAGGACACCTTCGGCGACCGCAGCGGCGACCTCGCCCTGCTGCGGCTGGCCGAGCCCCTGCCCGCCGCCCACACCACCCGGCTCTACCGGCTCGCCGCGCCGCACGGACCGGTGAGCATGTACGGCTTCCCGGCGGGTGACGACGGCGGCCGCTGGCACGGCGCCACGCTGGTCGCCGCCCGCGGCCGGGACAACCAGGTGCAACTGCGCCCGCAGACCCCGGGCGAACTCGCCGCGCCCGGCTTCAGCGGCGGGGGAGTGGTGGACCACGAGACCGACGAGGTCATCGGCATCGTCCTCAGCGTCGACGAGGGGCCGGGCTCCGTCTTCAGCTACATGAGCCCCACCGAGACCATCCTGAGCCACCTTCCGCAGGTCGCCGCCTGGACCGACGGCGCCGAGGCCGTCGACCCGTCGCTGCGCACCGGCGCGCCCGGCGCCGGCGACCGGCTCGACGTGCCCTTCGCCACCGAACTCGCCTCCTGGCTCCGGGGCGAGGGCTGGCCGGTGCTCGTCACCGTCGTCCCCGCCCGCAGCGACCGCGCCTGGACCCTCTCCCGTGCGGTCACCCTGGCCGACCGGGAGCTGCGCACCCAGCGGAACACCAGCGCCTTCGGCCAGGACCCGCCCGAGACCGTGCCGCCGGCCGGTGGCCACGACCTCGCCCTGGACGTCACGGGCCTGACGGCCGCGCAGGTGACGGACCGCATCGCCGCTCGGCTGGGCATCCGGGGCGAACCCCGGCCCGAACGGCTCGGCGCGCTGCGGGTCCCCCTCGCCGCCGTCCTCGTCGGAGTCGACCGGGCGGCCGAACCCGACGCCCTGCTCGGCCTGCTGGACCGGCTCGCCCGGCAGGGAGCCAGACTGCTGCTGGTCTTCCGGTCCCGGGGCGACCACGCGGCCCGGGCCGCCGCGTCCTTCGTCGAGCGGCCCCTCGGCGAGCGCTGGGCCCGGCTGCACCGGGAACTCGACCGCATCGTAGACGAGTTGGGGCCGGCGCTGGAGGAGCGACGTGACCGGGTCCTGCCCGGCCTCGGCGCCCGGCACCTGCTGGACCGGGCCGACTCGGGCGTACGGCGCACCCGGATGCTGCGCGCCTGGGTCGCGCACACCCCCGAACGCGAGACGGAACCGGCCTACGCCGACCTCCTGTTCACCTTCGAGGGCGCGGCGGACCGCCGCCGGCGACGCCTGGAGCGGGCGGTCGCCCTCCTCGACGACCGGCTGCGCCGCCGCGACGAACTCCTCGGCCGCGTCACCGCCGAATGGCCGCTGTGCCGCGAACGGGCCGCGGCCGAGGGCGGCGACCGGGTCGTGGAGGCCTACCGGCTCTACGAACTGGCCCTGTCCCTGCTGCGCCACACCCCCTGCGACGTGGACGAGGCGGAGGCCGCCGCCCGGCGGTTCGTCGGCCTCTGCTCCGGCACGGCACCCGGCGCGGAGGGCACCCGATGACCTCGTGCCTCCGCCCCGGCTGCGCGGGCCACATCATGGCCACCGGATACTGCGGCACCTGCGGCCACCGGCACCAGGAGCCGCGACCGCGCCCCACCGCGACACCCGCCCCGCCGTCCGAGCCCTCGCGGCGGACGCGGCCCGAGACCCCGCGGCCGTCGCAGGCGGAGCCTCGGCCGGCACCGTCGTCGGAGCCGGGGCCGAAGCCGCTGTCGGAGGCGCGGCCGGAGGCGGCGCCCGAGGCCCGGGGCCGGTCCCGGGCCCAGCCCCGGTCCAGGTCCGGGTCCGGGTCCCGGTCCGAAGCACGCGGGCCACAGTCCGTACCGTCGCAGCCGTCGCACCCGTCGCACCCGTCGCATCCGTCGCCCCCGCCCGCCACCGGCGAGCGGTCCGCCCCCGCTCAGCAGGCCACCACCGGTGCCGGTGAGCGCCCCGCCGCCGCTGGGCGGCACCTCCCCGGGCCCACCCACGCCGTGGCCGGCGTCGGCGAGCTGGACCAGCACGGGCTGGTGCGGCTGCCCGACGTGCCCGCCCCCGACAGCGGACTGGTCGAGGAACCCCGGCCGCCCACCGGGGGCCGCCGCTGCGGCGCGAACGGCTGCACCATGACCGTCGGCGTCGGCTACGGCGGCCAGCCCGCCCGGGCCACCGGGCGCTGCCCGCGCTGCGGCACCCGCTACTCCTTCCTGCCGCAGCTCGCCGTCGGCGACGTGGTCGACGGTCACTACCGGGTCCTCGGCTGCCTGCCCCGCGGCGGCCTCGGCTGGGTGTACCTGGCCGAGGACACCCGCGCCGACGGCCACCGCGTCGTCCTGAAGGGCCTGATCGACGCCCAGGACGCGCTCGCCCGCCGCAACGCCGTGGAGGAGCGCCGCTCCCTGACCGACCTGCACCACCCGGACATCGTCCGCCTCGTCACCTACGCCGAGCACGAGTCCGCGGGCGGCACCCGCACCGGCTACCTGGTGATGGACTACATCGCCGGCCGGGACCTGCAGCGGTTGTTCCACAGCGACGACGCCGAGCGGATCTTCCAGGGCCGCCCCCGCCTCGACCACGTCCTCACCTACGGCTGCATGATCCTCGGCGCCCTCCAGTACATGCACGAACGCGGGCTGCTCTACTGCGACATGAAGCCGTCCAACGTCATCCACTTCGGACGCGCGATCAAGGTCGTCGACCTCGGCGCGGTCCGCGCCATCGGCGACCGGACCTCCGCCTACGTCTTCACCAGGTCCTTCGCCCCGCCCGCCGAGGAGATCCACAGCCGCGGCTGGCACGTCGACAGTGACCTCTACACCGTCGGCACGACCCTGCGGAGCCTCGCCGAGAACGCCGAGCCGGCCCGCGGCCTCGCCCCCGACTCCTTCCGCCGGCTCGTCCACCGCGCCACCCACGCCGAACCCCGCGCCCGGTTCCGCTCGGCCGCCGAGATGTCCCGCCAGCTGTGGGAGGTGCTGCGCGAGTACCGGTCCCTCCAGTTCGGCGAGCAATTGCCGGAGGCCTCCACCCGGTTCCGCGCCACCGACGCCGGTCTCGACGCCGGGCTCGGCGCGATCCCCTCCCTCGACCACTGGACCGCC
>NZ_JAJSZC010000184.1:0-16176 GCF_036815105.1 Streptomyces sp. IBSBF 3136 | reverse complement strand
GGCCCCTCCCCCACCGCCGAGGAGCGACGGCTCGACCGGGCCGTGCCCCAGGAGATCCTGCGGCGCTCCGGATTCGACGAGCTGTGCGCGGAGTTCGGCCGCGACCTGGCCCGTGCCCGCACCTACGCGCAGGCCCGCCGCGTGGTCGACCGGCGCGGCGCGGCGCTGTGGCGGCGTGCGGTGGACCGGGCGCAGGGGCGGGGACCGGTGGCCGGCGACCTGGGACGGGACGACGACCGCCCGCTGTACTGGGCCCGGCTCGGCATGACGCGGCAGGTACGCACCTGGGAGCCGGGGTTCGCACTCGACGACGGCCGGCGCGCCGCCCTGCTCGACCGGCTGGAGCGCACCTCGCGCGGACAGACCGACGTCCGGCTCTCCGCGGGGCCGCGCCTCGGGCGGATCCTGCTCACCGGCTTCGACCCCTTCACGCTCGACCGCGACATCCGCATCTCGAACCCCTCGGGGGCGAGCGCGCTGGCGCTGGACGGCACGGTGATCGAGACGGCGAGGGGCCCGGCCCGGGTGGAGACGGTCGTGTTCCCGGTGCGCTGGGCGGACTTCGCCGACGGCACGGTGGAGCGCACCCTGCGGCCGTACCTGCCCGAGGCCGACCTGTTCATGACGGTGAGCCAGGGCCGGATCGGGCGCTTCGACGTCGAGCGCACCAACGGGGCCTGGCGGGGCGGCTTCCCCGACAACGACGACGTCACCGACACCGGGACCGTCCCGGTCGCCGACCCGGCCACGCAGCCCCAGTGGACGACCACGACCCTGCCGTACGCGGCCGTCACGGCGGCGGACACCGGCCGCTTCCCGGTGTACGACCACACGGAGGTGACCGAGATCCCGGCGGGCGGCACGGCCCCCGTGGTCCGGCCGGACGGGCCGACCCCCGGCTCGGCGGCCCGTGCGGGCGGCGGCGGGGACTACCTCTCCAACGAGATCGCCTACCGCGCGACCCTGCTCCGGGACCGCCTGGGCCTGCACGACACCCTGACGGGCGGCCATCTGCACACGCCCGTGCTGCAGTTCGGCGCCGGCAACACCGACCCGGCGACGGGCACGGTCACCGACCCGGAGTTCGTCCGCAACCGGCTGGACATCATCGCCCAGGTGCGGTCGGTCCTCACGGCGGCCGCGTCGGCGGCGCTCAGGAACTGACCGGCTCGCCGTCCTCGGCCGCCTCGTCCCGTGCGCTCTCCTCGCCCAGCAGCTCACGGGCGAGGAGGGTGGCGCCCGCGACCGCCCCCGGCATCAGGAACACCGCGACGAAGGGGACCAGGAAGGCCAGGCCGAGCGGGGTGCCGAAGCCCCACACCAGGGACTTGCGGGAGCGCAGCAGGGCGAGCCTGGCGCGGAGTTCGACGCCGCGGCGCTGGAGGGCGACGGAGGTCAGCTCCTCGGTGAGGAAGAAGCCGGTGACGAAGAAGCCGAGCACCGGCACGACCGTCTGGCCGACCACGGGCAGGAAGCCGAGGGCGAAGAGCAGGACGCCCCACACCAGGGCCCGGACCAGGATCCGCAGACTGTCGCGGGCCGAGATCCACAGCTCGCGCCAGAGCGGGAGGCCCGACCGGGGCACCGTGCCGTCGGGCGAGACGTCCTCGTCCACCTTCTCCGACAGGTTCTCGTAGAAGGGCTGGCCGACGAGCAGGGTGACGGCCGTGAAGGTGAGCACGGCGAGCAGCAGGCCGAGGGCGAACAGGACGGCCGTGAGGAGACCGCGGAAGAGTCCCTGCCAGGGGCTGTTCCAGTCGTCGGCGAACGGGGTCGCCCAGGCCACCCCGTCCTCGCCCCAGACACCGAGCGCGACGAGCGCCGCCGCGTACAGCACCAGGGTGATCAGGCCGGGCAGCAGCCCGAACCCGTACTGCCTGCCGTGCCGGCCGACCCACCGCTGGCCTGCCAGGAGATGACCGAACCCCGCCCCGAGATCACGCATGGCGAAAACTTTACCGGCCGTGCTCAGGCGTCGAGCATCCGCCGCAGCAGGTCGCGCAGCACCAGCCGCTCCTCGTCGGACAGACCGGCCAGCGGCTCGCGGGCGAAGCGCAGGCCGTCGCGCAGCTCACAGGACACGCCCCGGCCCTGGTCCGTGGCGGCGGCCACCTTCACCCGGCGGTCCGCCGGGTCGGGGCGGCGCTCGACCAGGCCCCGGGACTCCAGGCGGTCCACGATGCCGGTCACGTTGGACGGCTCGCACCTGAGCTTCTGGGCCAGCTTGCGCATCGGCAGCGGCTCCAGGGTCAGCAGGCCGAGCAGCTTCGCCTGGGCGCCGGTCAGGGAGTGCCCGGCGGCGGCCTCCTCGTAGTCCGCGTGGTACCGGGCCACCACCTCGGCGATGAGCTGGACGACCTCGATGGTCAGTTCGTCCGGACGGGTCTTCTCGGGTGCGGCCATGCCGTCAGGATACCCGGTTACTTGACAACATGAAATATTCACGTGCACGGTTGTTTCAGGTACTGAAGTAAATCCGAAAGGTCTGTCATGATCAACCGCGAATGGCACCTGCAGAGCCGTCCCGTCGGCTGGCCGAAGCCCGAGGACTTCGCCCTGGTGGAGGCGCCCGTCCCGACCCCCGGCGAGGGCCAGATCCTGGTACGCAACAAGTACCTCTCGGTGGACCCGTACATGCGCGGCCGGATGTCCGCCGCGAAGTCGTACGCCGCCCCCTACGAGCTGGGCAAGGTCATGCAGGGCGGCGCGGTGGGCGAGGTCGTCGCCTCCGAGGCCGAGGGCGTCGCGGTCGGCGACCACGTCCTGCACTTCTTCGGCTGGCGCGAGTACGCGACCCTGGACGCCCAGCACGCCGTCAAGGTCGACCCGGAGGCCGCTCCCCTCTCGACGTACCTCGGCGTCCTCGGCATGACCGGCCTGACCGCCTACGCCGGTCTGCTGCGCACCGCCTCCTTCAAGGAGGGCGACATCGTGTTCGTCTCCGGCGCCGCGGGCGCCGTGGGCAGCCAGGTCGGGCAGATCGCCAAACTCAAGGGCGCCTCGCGGGTCATCGGCTCGGCCGGCTCCGACGAGAAGGTCAAGCTGCTGGTGGAGGAGTACGGCTTCGACGCCGCCTTCAACTACAAGAACGGCCCGGTGGCCGAGCAGCTGCGCGCGGCCGCGCCCGACGGCATCGACGTCTACTTCGACAACGTCGGCGGCGACCACCTGGAGGCGGCCATCGGCTCGCTGAACCAGGGCGGCCGGATCGCGGTCTGCGGCATGATCTCCGTCTACAACAACACCGAGCCGGCCCCCGGCCCGCGCAACCTCGCCCGGCTGATCCAGACCCGCGGCCGTATCGAGGGCTTCCTGGTCGGCGACCACTACGACCTCCAGCCACAGTTCGTCCAGGAGGTCGGCCCCTGGGTCGCCTCGGGCGCGCTGAAGTACCGCGAGACGGTCGTCGAGGGCATCGAGAACAACCTGGAGGCGTTCCTCGGCGTCCTGCGCGGCGACAACACCGGGAAGATGATCGTCAAGCTCTGACCCCTGGCCCGGACTTTCCGTGATGCGGTAACTTCTTTCCGAATCCGCCGTCGATCGTGGGCGCGAGTCGCGGCGGACCGAGGAGGAGGACAACCGCATGCCCATTCAGCAGTCCGACGTCCTGTACACGGCGGTCGCCACCGCGGAGAACGGCCGCGACGGCCGCGTCGCCACCGACGACGGCAGGCTCGACGTCGTCGTGAACCCGCCCAAGGAGATGGGCGGCAACGGCGCCGGCACCAACCCCGAGCAGCTGTTCGCGGCCGGCTACAGCGCCTGCTTCCAGGGCGCCCTCGGCGTGGTCGCCCGGCAGGAGGGCGCCGACGTCTCCGGCTCGACCGTCACCGCGAAGGTCGGGATCGGCAAGAACGAGGACGGCTTCGGGATCGTCGTGGAGATCTCCGCGCACATCCCGAACGTCGACCAGGCCGCCGCACGGGAACTGGTCGAGAAGGCCCACCAGGTGTGCCCCTACTCGAAGGCGACCCGCGGCAACATCACCGTGACCCTCACCGCCGGGTGATCGTTGCGCACAGCGGCAGTCGCACCCTAGGACGTGGGGTGCGGCTGCCGTGCCGTCACCGGCCGGCCAGAGCCGCCCGGTGCAGCGCTCCGACCAGTCGTTCGTTCTCCGGTGCCGCCCCGCCCGGGAACGCGAAGCGGCGCCGCGTGTAGCCGTAGGCCAGCCCGCTGCGCGGGTCCGCGAAGGCCTGGGAGCCGCCGGCGCCGCTGTGGCCGATGGAGCCCGCCCCGAGCCACGGGTACCAGGTGTCGGACGTGGCCTGGAAGCCGAGCCCGAACGACTTGTGGGCGCGCGCCACGAGGTCGTACCCGACGGAGTGCGGCTGGCCGAACTCCGCGACCGTGTCCTCCTTCAGCAGCGGCGCCTTGCCGTCGACCTCGCTGACGACGGCCGCGTACATGCCCGCCAGACCGCGCGCCGAGGCGACGCCGCCCACCGAGGCCGGGCCCTTGGCGCGCACCAGGCGCTCGTTCGGCAGGGCCACCAGGTCGGTCGGCTCGGCGGCGTGCCGGTTGAAGGCGATCCCGGCGAGTGTGTGCGGGCCGCTCGGCAGGGCGTCGAGCACCGCCTGCTGCGCGGGGGTCGGCAGCATCGGCCGGACGGTGCGGAAGCGGGGCTCGCGGGAGGCCGGCAGGCCCAGGTGGAAGTCCAGGCCGTAGGGAGCGCGGACCCGCTCCTCGAACAGTTCCTGGATCGTCCGGCCCGTCGCGCGCCGGACCACCTCACCGGTGAGCGCGCCGATCACCAGGGCGTGGTAGCCGAAGGCGGTGCCCGGCCGCCAGAACGGCCGCTGGTCGGCCAGGCGCTCGGCCAGCGCCCGGTCGTCGGCCAGCTCCGCCGCGCTGAAGCCGGTGTCGGTGCCGACCAGCCCGGCGCGGTGCGCGAGCAGGTCGCGCAGGGTCAGCGTGCCCTTGCCCTCTGCGCCGAACTCGGGCCAGTAGTAGGTGACCTTGCGATCGAGCTCCAGCGTGCCGTCCTGCACGAGCAGGGCCGTGACGAGGTGCGCGGCGCCCTTGGTGGAGGAGAACACCCCGTACAGCGAGTCCCCGTCGGCGCCCTCGCCCGCCCAGAGGTCGACGACCCGCCGGCCGTGCGCGTAGGCGCACAGCTGCCCCTCGTAGTCCTCCCGTTCCTCGCCGACGAAGGCGGCGAACTCCTCACGCACCGCTTCGAAACCCTCGGCGACCGTGCCGTGCACGGTGGTCCCCTGAGTCATCCGCTCTCCTCGACTGAGCCGCTGCCCGCTGCTCCTGTGTGCGCAACGCCCGGTCCGGCGTCGGGCGTTCCCGGGATCGTGTACGACGAGACGTACCCGTCCGTCTCAACCGCCGCGGAGGCCGGTCGGTGTCACCGGTACCCCGGATGGCCGATGCGCGGGGCGGTCCGGCTACGTGCACCACCACAGGAAACGGTTGCACGCCTTGGTCGGTGACGGCTGCGGCGTCGGCTGGGAGGTGGTCGGGGCGGACGTCGGGGTGGAGGCCGGCCGGGAGGGTTCGGGGCCGGCCGGCGCCGAGGCCGTCGGCCCCGCGCCCGCGGTGGCCGACCGGGCCGCCTCGTCGGTGGCGGACGGGGACGTGGACGCCTTGTCCTTCGGGGACTCGGACGCGGAGGCCGAGGCCGACGCGTCCGCGGAGGCGGAGGCGCCCGGCTTGCCCGGGGTGCCCGACGGGGCGTCGAGGGGGGCCGCCGTCCGGTCCGGTGACGCGGAGGCGTCGCCGTCCACCGTCGCGTCCCCGGTTACCGCCGGGCTGTCGCCGGAGAAGGGTGAGAAGGGGGCGTCGGTGCCGAGTTCGGCGAGGCTCAGACCGCCGGCCGCCAGCACGAACCCGGCGGCGACCAGCACGAGGCGGCGCCGTCGGCGCCGGTGCGCGGCCGCCTTGCGGTCGCGCCGGGCGGAACGGCCCCGGGGCTCGTCCGCGCCCTCGCCGTCGGGGAGGTCGGGGTCGTCATGGTCCTCGTGGAGGTCGCCGCCGTCGCGACCGCCTCGGTCGTCCCGGTCGTCCCGGTCGTCCCGGTCGTCATGACCGTCATAGCTGTCATGACCGCCGTAGCCGTCAGGGCCGCCGTAGCCGTCAGGGCCGTCAGGGCCGCCGTCGTGGCCCTCATGCCCGCGACCGGGTGTCTCCGCGAAGGTCTGCTGCCCGTACGGCGCCGCGACCGCGCCCGCGTACGTGTGCGCGGCGGGGGCGTGCGCGTACGCGGGGAGGGACTGCGCTGGTGCGCCGCATCCCGGGCAGGCGAGGGCGCCGTTGAGGTGCCGTTGGCACGGGTGGCAGAAGTCCATGACGCCGGAAGACTAGATTCCCCGCCGGTCACGTTCCTAGGGACCTCTGTGAAGGTTTGGTGCGGGACCGAAAAGGTTCTCGAAATGCTTGTCGAAACTGTTACCTGTTCGCCCCATTGACACCCCTGCCGCGCCGTCCTTACTGTCACGCCAGCATTTCGAACGTGTGACGAAATCTCGAACAACGAGGGGCAACTGCCGTGCGCATCACCGGAATCAGCACACACGTGGTCGGGACGCCGTGGCGCAACCTGACCTACGTCCAGGTGCACACCGACGAGGGGATCACCGGAGTCGGCGAGACCCGGATGCTCGGTCACACCGACGCGCTGCTCGGCTACCTGCGCGAGGCCGAGGCCAACCACATTCTCGGATCGGACCCGTTCGCCGTCGAGGACCTCGTGCGCCGGATGAAGTACGGCGACTACGGGCGCGCGGGCGAGATCGTCATGTCGGGCATCGCGGTCGTCGAGATGGCGTGCTGGGACATCAAGGGCAAGGCGCTCGGCGTCCCGGTGTGGCAGTTGCTGGGCGGCAAGGTCACCGACCGGGTGAAGGCGTACGCCAACGGGTGGTACACGACCGAGCGGACGCCGGAGGCGTACCACAAGGCCGCGCAGGGCGTCGTGGAGCGCGGCTACAAGGCCCTGAAGATCGACCCGTTCGGCACCGGGCACTTCGAGCTCGACCACGACCAGACCCTGTACGCCGTCTCCCTCATCGAGGCGGTGCGCGACGCCATCGGGCCGGACGCCGAGCTGATGTTGGAGATGCACGGCCGCTTCTCCCCCGCCACCGCCGTGCGGCTGGCCAGGGAGATGGCCCCCTTCGAGCCGGCCTGGCTGGAGGAGCCGTGCCCGCCGGAGAACCTCAAGGCGCTGGAGAAGGTCGCCGCCAAGGTGGACATCCCGGTCGCCACCGGTGAGCGGATCCACGACCGCATCGAGTTCCGCGAGCTGTTCGAGAGCCAGGCCGTGGACATCATCCAGCCGGACGTCGGCCACATCGGCGGCATCTGGGAGACGCGCAAGCTCGCGGCCACCGCCGAGACCCACTACATGCTGGTCGCCCCGCACAACGTGGGCGGTCCGGTGCTGACGGCGGCGAGCCTCCAGGTCGGCTTCACCTCCCCGAACTTCAAGATCCTTGAGCACTTCAACGACTTCGCGGACGCGGAGATAAAGAAGGTCGTCAAGGGCGCCCCCGAGGTCGTCGACGGGTACTTCCACCTCACCGACCGGCCCGGCCTCGGTGTCGAGCTCGACACCGAGGCGGCCGCCGAGTTCCCGCAGCAGCAGGCCCGGTTCGACCTGTGGGCCGAGGGCTGGGAGCAGCGCAAGCCGAAGGGCACGAAGTGACCTCCCGGCCCTCCCAGGTCCTGATCGAGGAGCCCGGCGCCCACCGGGTGGAGGACCACACGCCGCGGGAGCCCGCGCCGGGCGAGGCGCTGGTCGCCGTGCACGCGGTCGGCATCTGCGGCAGCGACCGCGAGGTGTACCAGGGCAACCGGCCCGAGGGGTACGTCCGTTACCCGCTCACCCCCGGCCACGAGTGGTCCGGGACCGTGCGGGCCGTGGGCGCCGGGGTGCCCGCCGCGCTCGTCGGGCGCAAGGTGGTGGGCGAGGGGTTCCGCAACTGCCAGGTGTGCGACCGCTGCCACGCGGGCGAGACCACGCTGTGCTCGGCCGGGTACGAGGAGACCGGGTTCACCCAGCCGGGTGCCATGGCCACCACGCTCACCCTGCCCGCCCGGCTGCTGCACCCGCTCCCGGACGACGCCGAACTCACCGCCGCCGCCCTGCTGGAGCCGGCCGCCTGCGTCGCGGCCGCCGCGCTCAAGGCGGCCGCCCGGCCCGGCGAGCGGGTCGCGGTGGTCGGCACGGGCACCCTCGGGATGTTCGCCGTGCAGTTCCTGCGGGCCGTCTCCCCGGCGGAACTGCTCGTGGTGGGCACGCGCGACGACCGGGAGGCGTTGTCCCGGCGGTTCGGGGCCACCGACTTCCGGCTCCGCGACCAGGAGCTGCCCGACGACTTCGACGTGGTGATCGAGACCGCCGGCTCCGCGTCCGCCGCACGCACCGCCGCCGGACTGCTCCGGCGCGGCGGACGGCTGGTGCTGACCGGCATCCCGGCGCCGGGCGCGGACGGTCTCGACCCGACCGCCCTGGTGGTCCGGCAACTGGAGGTGCACACCGTCTTCGGGGCACCGCCGGACGCCTGGGCGCACGCCGTGCGGGTGTTCGGCGCCGGACTGCTCGACCCGCTGCCGCTGATCACGCACGAGCTGCCGCTGACCGAGTTCCCGCGGGCCATCGAGTTGGTGGGGGCCGGGGATCCGAAGGTGGGCAAGGTGCTGCTCCGCCCCTGACCGTACGCCGGCCGGGGCGCGACCTGACGGCGCCCTGACCGGCGTACCACCGAGGCCGGCCTCATCCCACCGCACCGTCGAGGCCCTTCTCCGCCCTGAGCCGCGAACCTTGTCCGAAATACCGAACACGAAGGACAGCTTGTGACCGACGCTTCCGCCCCGGCAGCCCGCAGGCCCGGCGAGCAGGTGCTCGCCGCACTCGGCCTGGACGCGCCCGCCCTCGACCCCGCCGACGCCTCCGCCCACAGCTTCCCGGGCGGTGGCCGCTGGCGCACCGAGATCCCCTCGTGCGAGGGTCCCGAGGCGCTGGCGGTAGTGCTCAAGGAGTCCTCCCGCCTCGACGTGCCGATCCACCGGATCAGCCAGGGCAGCGGGGTGTGGATGCTCACCGACGCCGAGATCACCGAGATGGTCGAGGCGACCGGCGAGCGCGACATCGAGCTGTGCCTCTTCACCGGCCCGCGCGGCACCTGGGACATCGGCGGCTCGGTGCGCTCCGACTCGCGGGGGGCCGGACTGCGCGCCCGTGGCCACGACGCCGTCGCCGGCTGTGTCGAGGACGCCGTCCGGGCCACCGAACTGGGCGTCAAGTGCCTGCTGGTCGCGGACGAGGGTGTGCTGTGGACCCTGCACCGGGCGCGTGCGACGGGGATCATCCCGGCCGACACCACCCTGAAGGTCTCGGCGTTGATCGGTCCGGTCAACCCGGCCGCGTACGCCGTCTTCGAGCGGCTCGGCGCCGACTCCGTCAACGTGCCGAGCGACCTGACGCTCGACCACCTCACCGAGATCCGCCGGGTGTCCGGCGCCCCCATGGACATGTACATCGAGGCCCCCGACGACCTCGGCGGCTACGTGCGGATGTACGAGGTCGCCGAGCTGATCAGACGCGGCGCACCGCTCTACCTGAAGTTCGGTCTGTCCAAGGCCCCCGGCATCTACCCGTGGGGCACCCACCTGCGGGACGTGACCCTGGACACCGCCCGGGAGCGGGTGCGGCGCGGCCGCCTCGCCCTGGACCTGCTCGCCCGGCACGGCGCGGGCGGCGACATGGCGCCGCTCGGCAGCCGGCTGCCCGGTTCCCTCAAGCGCTTCCCCACGGCCTAGCCCCTCCCACCCCAGCAACTCCCCACGCCTGTCGACGACGAGACCACCAAGGACGGATCACCCATGCGCAACCGCAGAGCCGCACTCGCCGCCATAGCCGGAGCCGCCTCGCTCGCCCTCACCCTGACCGCCTGCGGCCAGAACAGCTCGGGCGGCAGCAAGGACAAGGGAGGCGACACCACGGGCGCCACCATCGGCATCGCGATGCCGACCAAGTCCTCCGAGCGCTGGATCGCCGACGGCAAGAACGTCGTCAAGAACCTGGAGTCCAAGGGCTACAAGACCAAGCTGGTCTACGGCGAGGACGACCCGGACACCCAGGTCTCGCAGATCGAGAACCTCATCACGCAGGGCGTGAAGGGACTGATCGTCGCGGCGATCGACAACAAGTCCCTGGGCAACGTCCTCCAGGAGGCAGCCGACGCGAACATCCCGGTCATCGCCTACGACCGGCTGATCCTCGGCACCAAGAACGTCGACTACTACGCCTCGTTCGACAACGAGAAGGTCGGCAAGCTCCAGGGCACCTACATCGTCCACCAGCTCGGCCTGGACAGCGGCAAGAAGGGCCCGTTCAACATCGAGCTGTTCGCCGGCTCGAACGACGACAACAACACCAAGTACTTCTTCGGCGGCGCGATGAGCGTGCTGCAGCCGTACATCGACAAGAAGCAGCTCGTGGTGAGGTCCGGCCAGACCGCGCTCAACAAGGTCACCACCCTGCGCTGGGACGGCACCACCGCCCAGCACCGCATGGAGGACATCCTCACCTCCGCCTACAAGAGCGGCCGGGTCGACGCGGTGCTCTCCCCCTACGACGGCATCTCGATCGGCATCCTGTCCGCGCTGAAGTCGGACGGCTACGGCTCCGGCAGCAAGGCGCTGCCGGTCGTCACCGGCCAGGACGCCGAGCTGGCCTCGGTGAAGTCGATCATCGCCGGTGAGCAGACGCAGACCGTCTACAAGGACACCCGTCAGCTCGCCAAGGTCGCCGCCACCATGGTCGACGACGCGCTCAAGGGCAAGAAGCCGCAGGTCAACGACACCAAGACGTACGACAACGGCTCCAAGGTCGTGCCCGCCTACCTGCTGCAGCCGGTGAGCGTCGACAAGAGCAACTACAAGCAGGTGCTGGTCGACGGCGGCTACTACACCGAGTCCGAGCTGAAGTGACCCGCCCCGTTTCCTACTGATTGGAAGGCACGACCATGGCGGGACCCGTCCTGGAAATGCGCTCGATCGTCAAGACCTTTCCCGGTGTCAAGGCGCTGTCGGACGTCACCCTGACCGTCCGGCAGGGCGAGGTCCACGCCATCTGCGGGGAGAACGGCGCCGGCAAGTCCACCCTGATGAAGGTGCTCTCCGGCGTCCACCCGTACGGCAGTTACGAGGGAGACGTCCTCTTCGAGGGTGAGGTCTGCCAGTTCAGGGACATCCGGGCCAGCGAGCAGCACGGCATCGTGATCATCCACCAGGAGCTGGCGCTGGTGCCGTACCTCTCCATCGCGGAGAACCTCTTCCTCGGCAACGAGCACGCCAGGCGCGGGCTCATCAACTGGAACGAGACCCTCAGGCACGGCACCGAACTGCTGCGCCGGGTCGGTCTGGACGAGCACCCGGAGACCCGCGTCGCCGACATCGGCGTGGGCAAGCAGCAGCTCGTGGAGATCGCCAAGGCGCTGTCGAAGTCGGTGAAGCTGCTGATCCTGGACGAGCCGACGGCGGCCCTCAACGACGAGGACAGCGGCAAGCTCCTCGACCTCATCCTGGAGCTGAAGAACCAGGGCATCACCTCGATCATCATCTCCCACAAGCTCAACGAGATCCGCCGGGTCGCCGACTCGGTGACGATCATCCGGGACGGCCGGTCGATCGAGACCCTCGACGTGAAGGCCGCGGAGACGACGGAGGAGCGGATCATCGCCGGCATGGTCGGCCGTGACCTCGACCACCGCTTCCCCGAGCGCACCCCGCACGAACCGGAGGAGGGCGCGGCGCCCGCCCTGGAGATCCGGGGCTGGACCGTCTTCCACCCGATCGACCAGCAGCGCAAGGTCGTGGACGACGTGTCCCTCAGCGTGCGGCGCGGGGAGATCGTGGGCATCGCGGGGCTGATGGGCGCGGGCCGCACCGAACTGGCGATGAGCGTCTTCGGGCGCACCTACGGCCGGTACGCGGGCGGAACGGTCCTGAAGGACGGCACGGAGATCCGGACGAAGTCCGTCCCGGAGGCGGTGCGGCACGGCATCGCCTACGTGACCGAGGACCGCAAGCACTACGGCCTCAACCTCATCGACACCATCAACCGCAACATCTCGCTGACCGCGCTGGGCAAGGTGGCCCGCCGGGGCGTGGTCGACGAGCACGAGGAGCGGCAGGTCGCCGAGGGCTTCCGCACGTCCATGAACATCAAGGCGCCCACCGTCTTCGAACCGGTGGGCAAGCTGTCGGGCGGCAACCAGCAGAAGGTCGTCCTCAGCAAGTGGATCTTCGCCGGTCCGGACGTGCTGATCCTCGACGAGCCCACGCGCGGTATCGACGTGGGTGCCAAGTACGAGATCTACACGGTCATCGACCAGCTCGCGGCCCAGGGCAAGGCGGTCGTCTTCATCTCCTCCGAGCTGCCCGAACTGCTCGGCATGTGCGACCGCATCTACACGATGGCCGCCGGGCGGCTGACCGGTGAGGTGCCACGGTCCGAGGCCACGCAGGAAGTGCTGATGCGCCATATGACGAAGGACAAAGAGGTAACCCGATGAGCACGGATGTCACCGCCAAGAGCCCGGCCCCCGCGCCGCCGGGCGGGAGCGGACCGGCCGCCGAGGGGGGTCTGCTCCGGCTGATGCTGGACGGCCTGCGCCGCAACATGCGCCAGTACGGCATGCTGATCGCGCTCGGCCTGATCGTGGTCCTGTTCGCGATCTGGACCGACGGGGACCTGCTGCTGCCGCGCAACGCCTCCAACCTGGTGCTGCAGAACAGCTACATCCTGATCCTCGCGATCGGCATGATGCTGGTGATCATCGCCGGGCACATCGACCTCTCGGTCGGCTCGCTCACCGCGTTCGTCGGCGCGTTCGCCGCCGTGCTGACCGTGCAGCACGGGCTGTCCTGGCCGGTCGCGCTGGTGCTGTGCCTGTTGGTGGGCGCGGTGGCCGGCTCGGTGCAGGGGTATCTGATCGCCTATCTCGGCATACCGTCGTTCATCGTCACCCTGGCCGGGATGCTGCTCTTCCGCGGTCTGACGGAGATCCTGCTCAAGGGGCAGACCCTCGGCCCCTTCCCCGACGGACTGCAGAAGCTCGGCAACGGCTTCCTGCCGGAGGTCGGCCCGGACACGAACTACCACAACCTCACCCTGCTGCTGGGCCTGGTGCTGATCGCGGCCGTGGTGTGGCAGGAGGTCCGGGACCGGCGCCGCCAGCAGGAGTTCGCGCTGGACGTCCTGCCCACCCGGCTGTTCCTGCTCAAGCTCACCGCCCTGGTCGCGGCGATCCTCATGCTCACCCTGCTGCTCGCCAGCTACAAGGGCGCCCCGATCGTGCTGATCATCCTCGGCGCGCTGGTCGTCGGCTACGGCTACGTGATGCGCAACGCGGTGTTCGGCCGCCACATCTACGCGATCGGCGGCAATCTGCCGGCGGCCAAGCTGTCCGGCGTGAAGGACAAGAAGGTCACCTTCTACGTCTTCCTGAACATGGGCGTGCTCGCGGCCCTGGCGGGTCTGGTGGTCGCCGCCCGCCTGAACGCGGCCTCGCCGAAGGCGGGCGTCAACTTCGAACTCGAGGCCATCGCCTCGTCGTTCATCGGCGGCGCGTCCATGAGCGGCGGTGTCGGCACCGTCCTCGGCGCCATCATCGGCGGTCTGGTCCTCGGCGTGCTGAACAACGGCATGAACCTCCTCAGCGTCGGCACCGACTGGCAACAGGTCATCAAGGGCCTGGCCCTGCTGGTGGCGGTCGGGTTCGACGTGTGGAACAAGCGCAAGTCCGGTTCGTAGGTCAGCTCGGGCCCCACCGGACAGCCGGTGGGGCCCCTTCCTTCACGGGAGCCGCAAGTGGAACTGAACAGACGTACGGTCATCGCGGGCGCGGCGGCGGGCCTGGCCGCCACCACCCTCGGCTCGGGCACCGCCCGGGCCGCCACCCCGGGCGGGAGGCCGGTGAAGCACCTCTTCGGCAGGCTCGCCGACGGCACCAAGGTGTACCGCTGGTCGCTGGCGAACGGCGGCACACGGCTCAAGGTGCTGTCGTACGGCGGCATCGTGCAGAGCCTGGAGGTGCCCGACCGGCACGGCCGGCACGCCAACGTCGTCGCCGGGTTCGCCGACCTCGACGACTACGTGGCCGGCAGCCCGTACTTCGGCGCCCTGATCGGGCGGTACGGCAACCGCATCGGCAAGGGCCGGTTCACCCTCGACGGCACGGCCTACCAGCTGTCCGTCAACGACGGCGAGAACAGCCTGCACGGCGGCGCCAAGGGCTTCGACAAGCACGTGTGGGACGTCGAGCCGTTCACCAAGGGCACCGACGTCGGCTTGCGCCTGTACTACACCAGCGTCGACGGCGAGATGGGCTACCCGGGCACCCTCCGGTCGAAGGTGACCTACACCCTCGACCGGCACGGCGCCTGGCGCATCGACTACGAGGCCACCACCGACCGGGCGACCGTCGTCAACCTCACCAGCCACGTCTACTGGAACCTGGCCGGCGAGGGCAGCGGCACGATCGAGGACCACGAGCTCACTATCGCCGCCTCCCGCTACACCCCCACCGACGCGGGTCTGATCCCCACCGGTGAACTGGCCCGGGTCGGCGGCACCCCCTTCGACTTCCGCCACGCCAAGCCGATCGGCCGGGACATCCGGGCCGGCCACGTCCAGCAGGTGCAGGCCAAGGGATACGACCACAACTGGGCGCTGGACAAGGGCATCACGGCCGGGCCCGAGCACGTCGCCACCCTGCGCGACCCGCGCTCCGGACGGACCCTGAGGATCGCCACCGACCAGCCGGGCCTGCAGTTCTACTCCGGCAACTTCCTCGACGGCACCCTGACCGGCACCGGCGGCCGCACCTACCGCCAGGGCGACGCCCTGTGCCTGGAGACCCAGCACTTCCCGGACTCGCCGAACCACGCGAACTTCCCGTCGACCGTGCTGCGGCCCGGGCAGACGTACCGGACCACCACGGTCCACACGTTCGGGACGTGAACCGGCTCACACCGCGGGTGAGTTGAACACCACCGCGGTGCCCTCCGTATCCATGGGTGGCCCGTGCTCCCCCGCACGGGCCACCCTTCGCCGGAGGTTTCCTTGCCTGACAACGTCACCTCGTTGTTCCGCAACTCCGCCGCGCACAGCCCTTCGATGGCGGCGCTGGCGCGGGAGAGCGACGGGACGGGTCCGGTCGACTTCTGTATTCCGTGCAACCCCTACTTCCCGACCCCCGCCATGTTCGAGGAGATGGGGAACCGGCTGCGCGAGATCGTCACCTACTACCCGAGCAGCGCCGAGACCATCACGGCCGAACTGTGCAGCCTGCTCCAGCTGCCCCCGCAGTGCGTGGCGATGGGCAACGGCTCGACGGAACTCATCACCTGGATCGACCACCTCCTGGTCCGCGAGTCCCTGGCCGTACCCGTCCCCACCTTCGGCCGCTGGACCGACCAGCCGATGGAGACCGGCAAGCGGGTCGACATGTTCCCGCTCCAGGAGGCGAACGGCTTCGCCCTCGACCTCGCCCAGTACGCCGAGTTCCTCCGCGCCAGGGGCACCCGGGTCGCGGTGATCTGCAACCCGAACAACCCCGACGGCGGCTACCTGCGCAAGCAGTCCGTGGTGCAGTTCATGGACGCGATGGCCGACCTGGACCTGGTGGTGATCGACGAGTCCTTCCTGGAGTTCGCCGACGCTGAGACGGAGCCGAGCGTCGTCCAGGAGGCGATGCTGCGACCGAACGTCGTGGTGCTGCGCAGCCTGGGCAAGAACTTCGGCCTGCACGGCATACGCTTCGGGTACCTGGTCGCCAACCCGGCGCTCGCGGGGAAGATCCGCTCGATGCTGCCGAAGTGGAACCTCAACTCCTTCGCCGAGCACGTCGTCTTCATGCTGCGCGAGCACGGCGCGGAGTACGCGCAGAGCCTGCACCAGGTGCGCCGCGACCGCCTGGACATGGCGAGCCAGCTCTCTGCTCTGCCCGGCCTCACCGTCTACCCCTCCCAGGGCAACTTCCTCTTCGTGCGCCTGCCCGTCGGCGCCGAGGGCACGGTGGTCCGGGACCGGATGCTCACCGAGCACCGGATCCTGGTCCGCGAGTGCGGCAACAAGATCGGTTCCTCCAGCCGCTTCCTGAGACTCGTGGTGCGCCCCCAGGTCGACGTGCGTCGCCTGGTGTCCGGCCTGGA
>NZ_JAJSZC010000183.1:0-28889 GCF_036815105.1 Streptomyces sp. IBSBF 3136 | reverse complement strand
CTCCTCGATCTCGACCCCCATGGCCCGCAGGGCACCGGCCATCAGCAGCGTGTCGCGCGAGCGCAGCGGGCGGCGCAGCCAGCCGGGCTCGGAGGCGAGGGCGGCCAGCACGAGGGCGCGGTTGGTGACCGACTTCGACCCCGGCACGTGGACCGTCGCGTCGACGGCTCCGCTCGCGTGGGGGGCGGGCCAGAGGGCGGGGTGGGCGGTGTTCGGGGCCATGGGGCCACTTTATAAGCAGGGCCCGCTCTCAACCTTCCAGCAGCCAGCGGCCGCCACCGATCAGTGAGCACAGGGACACCGCGTGGAACAGGAACAGCCACAGCCCCGCCGGTACGTGCGTCAGCCGGGACAGCTGGTCCGCGTCCGAGTCCCCGGCGCCTCCCCGCGACCGCTTGCCCTGGAGCTCGAACGGCGGCCGCACGCCCCCGAGGAGGAGGAACCACACGACCGCGTAGGCGAAGGCGGCCTGCACCTGCGGACCGGCCAGCCAGGACACCAGCAGGAAGGCGCCGCCGGCCAGGAACACGGTCAGCACCCCGTACGCGTTGCGGATCATCACCAGCATCGCGACCAGCAGCGCGGTCGCCGCCCATAGCAGCAGGGTGATCCGGCCCGCGGCCAGCAGCGCGGCCCCGCCCAGGCCCAGCAGCGAGGGGGCGGTGTAGCCCGCGGCCGCCGTGAGGATCATCCCCAGCCCGTACGGCTTGCCCCGGCTGACCGTCAGACCGCTGGTGTCGGAGTGCAGGCGTATACCGGTGAGCTGCCGCCCGGTGAGCAGCGCGACCAGGCCGTGGCCGCCCTCGTGGGCGATGGTGACGGCGTTGCGCGCGAGCCGCCACACCGGGTGCGGGACCACCACGGCGAGCGCGGCGACCAGTGTGGCGAGCACCACCCACAGGTCGGGGTCGGGCTGGGTGCCGGTCAGCCGGTCCCAGAGGTCGGGCAGCGCGGTGGCGGCGAGGCTGTCCATAGGTCCGAGTGGCTCCCTGTGGTCGGTTCGGCGCGCGTCGGCGCGCGTCAGGAGGGGTCGGCGCGAGCCGTCGTCGCCGGAAGGTGGTGGTCGGGGGACGGGTCGGCCTGGCAGTGTGGCACGTATGTGCGGACGGTATGCATCCAGTCGTGGGCCGGAGGATCTCGCGGGCGTCTTCGGGATCGAGAAGTGGGAGCCCGAGGAGACCTTGGAAGCGGACTACAACGTGGCCCCGACCAAGGAGGTCTACGCCGTTCTCGACCGTCCGGTGAAAGACGCGGACAGCCCGCGTCCGGTTCGGCAGCTGCGCCGGCTCAAGTGGGGCCTGGTGCCCTCCTGGGCCAAGACGCCCGAGGGCGGCGCCCGGATGATCAACGCGCGCGCGGAGACCGTGCACGAGAAGCCCTCCTACCGCCGCGCCTTCGCCGCCCGGCGCTGCGTCCTGCCCGCCGACGGCTACTACGAGTGGGTCACCGGCGAGCGGGAGCGGGAGCTGGAGGAGGAGGGCCGCCGGAAGCGGCCCCGCAAGCAGCCCTACTTCGTCCTGCCCGCCGACGGCTCGGTGTTCGCGATGGCCGGGCTGTACGAGTTCTGGCGGGACCGGACGCTGCCCGACGACCACCCGGGCGCCTGGTGGGTCACCTGCTCGGTGATCACCACCGAGGCGGAGCGGACCCCGCTGGCAGTGGCCCCCGCCGAGGGCCCGCACACCCTCGCCCAGATCCACCCCCGCATGCCCCTGATGCTCACCCCGGACCGCTGGGACGCCTGGCTCGACCCCTCCCGGACCGACCCCGACGACCTGCGCGGGCTGCTCACCCCGCCCCCGCCCGGTCTGATGCGCGCCTACCCGGTCGGCACCGCCGTCAGCAACGTCCGCAACAACGGCCCGGAGCTGCTGAAGGAGCTCGAGGGACCGGAGGAGGGCACACTCTTCTGACGTGACCACCACCGAGATCATCGCCACGGACGCCGGGGACGCCCGGATCACCTGGCACAAGGCGCACCAGGCACGGCTGGTGCTGGCCGTCGGCCACGGCGCGGGCGGCGGCGTCGAGGCACGGGACCTCCAGGCGCTCGCCCGGGTGCTGCCCGCGCACAGGGTGAGCGTGGCCCTCGTCGAGCAGCCCTGGCGGGTGGCCGGGAAGAAGCTCGCGCCCGCCCCGAAGACCCTGGACACCGGCTGGCGCGGGATCTGGCCCGCACTCGCCGGGCCCGGACTGCCGGTGGTCTCCGGCGGGCGCAGCGCCGGCGCCCGGGTCGCCTGCCGCACCGCCGCCGAACTCGGCGCGCACGCCGTGCTGGCGCTCAGCTTCCCGCTGCACCCGCCGGGCCGGCCGGAGAAGTCGCGGGCCGGGGAACTGCTCAGCGCCGGGGTGCCCACGCTGGTCGTCCAGGGCGGCGCCGACCCCTTCGGCAAGCCGGCGGAGTTCCCCGAGGGCGATCACGAACTGGTCGAGGTGCCGTACGGCGATCACGGGTTCGCGGTGCCCAAGCGCGCCGCCATCACGCAGGAGGCGGCGCTGGACGTCATCACCGGCGCCGTCGTGGCGTGGGCCGGGTCACTCGGCTGAACCCCGGGAATGCGGGGCGCCGGAGCGCTGTTGTGGCGGACAGAAGCGCTGGGGAACCGGCACCGAAGTCCTGGGAGAGGAAGTCCGCCGCATGGGTTCGACCATCTGCCCGAGCCGCAGCAGCCGCACCGAGCTGGACTGGACGGTGCTGCACGCGGCCAAGACCACCCCTATTCGAGGGGCGGCAGGCACGGGTCGTGTTCTATCCTCCGAAACGAGTGGGATCGGTTTTGGTCCTGCCCGGGATCTTGAGGAGGTGGGTCCGGTCACCGGTACCGACGCAGGGACCGACAACGGCCAGGCGGAGCAGCCCGAGGGCCGGGGCGACAGCGCTGAGTCGACCGCGGAGCGCAGCGCGCGCTTCGAGCGGGACGCGCTCGAATTCCTCGACCAGATGTACTCGGCCGCGCTGCGCATGACGCGCAACCCGGCCGACGCCGAGGACCTGGTGCAGGAGACCTACGCGAAGGCGTACGCGTCCTTCCACCAGTTCCGCGAGGGCACCAACCTGAAGGCCTGGCTGTACCGGATCCTCACCAACACCTTCATCAACTCGTACCGCAAGAAGCAGCGCGAGCCGCAGCGCAGCGCGGCCGAGGAGATCGAGGACTGGCAGCTCGCCCGCGCCGAGTCGCACATGTCGACCGGTCTGCGCTCCGCCGAGTCGCAGGCACTCGACCACCTGCCGGACTCCGACGTGAAGGAAGCGCTGCAGGCGATCCCCGAGGAGTTCCGCATCGCCGTCTATCTCGCGGACGTAGAGGGCTTTGCGTACAAGGAGATCGCGGACATCATGGGGACACCCATCGGTACGGTGATGTCCCGGCTGCACCGGGGCCGCCGTCAACTGCGCGGCATGCTCGAGGACTACGCCCGTGAGCGCGGGCTGGTCCCGGCCGGCGCCGGAGAGTCGAACGAAGCGAAAGGCTCGGGCTCATGAGCTGCGGAGAGCCGCACGAGACGGACTGCAGTGAGGTCCTCAACCACTTGTACGAGTTCCTCGACAGCGAGATGCCGGACGTCGACCGCGACAAGTTCCAGCACCACTTCGAGGAATGCTCCCCGTGCCTGGAGAAGTACGGCCTCGAGCAGGCCGTGAAGAAGCTGGTCAAGCGGTGCTGCGGACATGACGACGTGCCCGCGGACCTGCGCGCCAAGGTCATGGGCCGGATCGACCTGATCCGCTCCGGGCACACCGTGCCCGAGCACGACGTGACCGCCGCTCCCCAGGAGCGCTGACCGCCGCGGCGGAGCCGCCGCCCCGCCGCGACCCGTCATCACTCGAACGTGCTAATCCTCGGGTCATGGCCCTCCGTACCCCCCGACGCCCGCCCTAGGCTCCGAGCCTGGACAGGCGCGGTCGGGGAGGGACGTGATGGAGGCGGTTCCGGCGAGGGCACGGGCCTGGGTCGCCGGCGTCGCCCTGTCGGCCGTCCTCTGCGTGCTGCCGTTCCCGGGCACGCGCACCCCCTGGTGGGCGCTGGCCCTGCTCGCCGGCCTGTACGCGGCCTGCGACCACGTCGTACGGGGCCGTCTGGGCGGCACGTTCTACCCCGTCCTGCTCGCCGGGGCGTTCCTGCTGCCCCCGCCCGCCGCCGCGCTCGTGCCGCTGCCGGCCGCCCTGCTCGCCCGCGTCGAGGAGCGGCCCGTCCGGCTGCGCCGGGTGTGGCGGGCCGCGCGGCCCGCGCTCGCCGTGTGGGGCGCGGCCCGGGTCCACTGGTCGCTCGGCGGCCGTGACGCCGTCGTCGCCTGCGACTTCCCCTACGTCCTCGTGCCCGCCGGCGCGGCCGTCCTCGCCTTCTGCCTGGTGCTCGCCGTGCTCGACGGCGGGATCCTGGCGGCGGGCGCGGGGGTGCCGCCCACCCCCCTGAGGCCGTGGGGGAGGGTGTCGCCGCGCCGGGCCTGGGGTGGGCTGCTGTCGCGCTCCCTCGCGCCGGTCGCGGTGCACGGACTCGCCGGGCTGATGATGGCCGTGCTGTGGCGCAGCCGCTACGGGCCCGTCGCCGCGCTGCTCGTACTGCTGCCCATGTGCGTCTCCTGCTGGGTCTTCGCCCAGTACCACCGGGAGCGGGCCGCCCACCAGGCCACCATCCGCGCGCTGGTGCAGGCCGTCGACATCAAGGACGGCTACACCCGCGGCCACAGCGAACGGGTCGGCCGGGCCTCCGTGCTGATCGCCCGCGAACTCGGCATGGACGACGCACGCGTCGAGGTACTGCGCTTCGCCGGCATCCTGCACGACGTCGGCAAGCTCGGCGTGCCCACCCGGCTGCTGCGCAAGGACGGCCCGCTGACGCCCGAGGAACGGCGGATCATCGAGCTGCACCCCGAGTACGGCCACGAGATGGTCCGCGGGATCTCCTTCCTCGGCGAGGCCCGCGCGGCGATCCTCCACCACCACGAGCGGCTCGACGGCAGCGGCTACCCGTACGGGCTCGCGGGCGGGCAGATCCCGGAGTGCGCCCGCGTGGTGGCCGTCGCCGACGCCTTCGACGCGATGACCTCCACCCGTTCCTACAGCCGGGCCCGGCCCGTCGAGGCCGCGGTCACCGAGCTCCAGCGGTGCGCCGGGACCCATTTCGACCCCCGCATGGTCACCGCGCTCGCCCGCGCCCTGCACCGGCACGGCTGGCACCCGGCCGTCACCGCCGACGAGACCTCCTCCGCGGTCACCGGCCGGCAGCCGATCGCCGGCAGCCCGAGCGGAGCGGGCCGGTGACCGCTCTGCGGATCGTGCACGCGGGCGCCGGACTCACCGCGGGTGCCTGCCTCGCCGTCAGCCTGTGGACCGGCATCGAGGACCGGGGCGTTGCCCTCGCCTTCGGGGTGCTCATAGCCGTCGGTGAACTGACCCGGTGGAGCGGGACCGAGGTTCGGCAGGCCGCCCCGCTGGGCACCGCCGGATCGCTGTCGTACGCCCTGCTGGGGGCCGACGCCGGACATCCCACCCAGCCCGGCGCCGCGCAGGTCGTCACCGTCGTCCTCGCCGCCTCCCTGCTCGGCGGTGTCCCGCACCTCTGGTCGGGCCGCACCCCCACCCTCGACCACCTGGCCCGCCGCGTCCTGACCGTCGGCTTCGCCGCCGTCTGCTTCCAGCCCCTCTACCGGGAGGGCGCCCTGACGGGCTGGGAGGGGCCGGCCTATGCGCTCCTCGTCGTCGCCCTGCTCGTTCTGACCGCCCTGTGCGACGCCGTCCTCGCGGCAGCGCTCGCCCACTCCCGCACCGGCTGGCCCTTCGGCCCGCAACTGCGCGAGGAGTTGCGCGGACTGCTCGGCATCGGGTCCGCCGTGTGCGCGACCGGAGCGGTGATGGCGCTCGGGGTCGCCGTCGCCGGACTGTGGGCGCTGCCCGTGTTCTGCCTGCCCCTGCTGCTGACCCAGCTCTCCGTGCGCCGCTACGCCGCCGTCCGCGCCACCTACCGGCAGACCATCGCCTCCCTCGCCCGCGCCACCGAGGTCGCCGGGTACACCCCGGCCGGGCACGCCCGCCGGGTCGCCGCGCTCAGCCTGGCCGTCGGCCGCGACCTGGGCCTGCCCGGGCCCGCGCTGACCGTCCTGGAGTACGCGGCCCTCATGCACGACATCGGCCAGCTCAGCCTGGTCGACCCGGTCCCGGCCGGCGCCACCGCCGCGCTGCCCCGCGAGGAGCAGCGGCGCATCGCGCTGCTCGGCGGCGCCGTCGTACGGCAGACCGGGGTGGACGCGGCGGTCGCCGTCGTCGTCGAGCGGCAGGCCGACCCCTGCGGGGACCAGCCGCCGGCCGCGCGGATCATCCGGGCGGTGAACGCGTACGAGGAGAAGTCGCGCGACGCGGGGCCCGACGGGCCGTTGCGCGCCCTGGAGGAGCTGCGCCTGGCCACCGCGGGGGACTACGCTCCGGAAGTCGTGGAGTCGCTCGCCCGGGTGCTGTCGGGGGCCGGGGGGTGGCGCGGCGGGACCACGGCCGACAGCGGAGCCGCGGGACGGCCCGGCTGTCTGACCCGGGGCGTGACGGGGTAACCCATGGGTAATGAGCGCCCTTCCCGGCGTACGTGGTTGGATGCGAGGGAGAGGGTGTTCGGGGGCACAAGCCAGCCCACGTGCGGAACTGGAACTGGCAGGCGGGAATCGTGAGGATCTTCGGCAAGGGACGGCACCGGCCCTCCGCCTCCTGGCGGCAGGCCACCGACAGGGCGTTCACGCTCATCGGCGACGGCCGGTACGAGGACGCGGGCGAGCTGCTGACGCGCGCCGCCGACCTGGAACCCTGGCTGTCGGAGTCCTGGTTCAACCTCGCGCTGCTGCACAAGTTCCGGCACGACTGGGAGCAGGCCCGCGCCGCCGGACTGCGCGCCGTGGCCCTCCTGGACCGCGAGACCGGCGCCCCGGACTGGTGGAACGTGGGCATCGCCGCGACCGCCCTGCAGGACTGGCCGCTGGCCCGCCGCGCCTGGCAGGCGTACGGGCTGCGGGTGCCTGGGGGTACCTCCCGGCCGAAGGCTGGGGGAGGGGGCACCGCCGGCGAACCGCTCGGCATGGAGCTGGGCAGCGCGGCCGTACGGCTCTCCCCGGAGGGCGAGGCCGAGGTGGTGTGGGGCCGCCGGCTCGACCCTGCGCGGATCGAGGTGCTGTCCATCCCGCTGCCGTCGTCCGGGCGGCGCTGGGGCGAGGTCGTGCTGCACGACGGCGTCCCGCACGGCGAGCGCACCACGTCGGCCGGCCACTCCTACCCGGTCTTCGACGAGATCGAGCTGTGGGCGCCCTCGCCCGTGCCCACCTGGGTGGTGCTGCTGGAGGCGGCCACCGAGGCGGACCGGGACGCCCTGGAGCAGCTCGCCGCCGACGCGGGGTTCGCGGCCGAGGACTGGTCCTCCTCGGTGCGGCTGCTGTGCCGCATGTGCTCGGAGTCGCGGATGCCCTCGGACGAGGGCGACGGCGTGCACCTGGACCCGCACGACCACAGCGAGCCGGGGCACCCCGGGCCGCTCGGGCACCGCACGGACGGGCAGCTGTGGGTGCCGGAGCGCGAGTGCGGGGTGGCCGCGCCCGCCTCGCTGGTGCGAGGGCTGCTGGACGGCTGGGTCGCCGACAGCCCGGACTCGCGCGACTGGCGGGATCTCGAAGAGGTGTGCTGACGCCGCCCCGGGCCGCGGTCCCGTGAGGGGCCGGTCAGGCGGTTCCGCGCGCCCGTGCCAGGGTGCTGCACGTACCCTGTATCAGCATCACTCCCAGTATTTGTGCAGGAAGGCTTACGTCGGTCATGGCGCAGCAGGACACCGATCAGCAGCACGCGGGCGTGCTCCCCGTCGACGACGAGGGGTTCGTCGTCGACACGGAGGACTGTGAGGAGCGCGAGAACGCCTGGCGCGAGCGCGGCACCTCGCGGCCGATCACCGTCGTCGGCAACCCCGTGCTGCACACCGAGTGCAAGGACGTCACCGAGTTCGGCGCGGAGCTGGACCAGCTCGTCGCGGACATGTTCGCCAGCCAGCGCACCGCCGAGGGCGTGGGCCTGGCCGCCAACCAGATCGGTGTGGACCTGAAGGTCTTCGTCTACGACTGCCAGGACGACGAGGGCGTCCGGCACGTGGGCGTGGTGTGCAACCCGAAGCTGGTGGAGCTGCCCGCCGACCGGCGCCGGCTGGACGACAGCAACGAGGGCTGCCTGTCCGTGCCCACCGCGTACGCGCCGCTCGCGCGCCCCGACTACGCCGAGGTCACCGGCCAGGACGAGAAGGGGAACCCGGTCAAGATCCGTGGCACCGGCTACTTCGCACGGTGTTTGCAGCACGAGACGGACCACCTGTACGGCTACCTCTACATCGACCGGCTGTCCAAGCGGGACCGCAAGGACGCGCTGCGGCAGATGGCCGAGAACGAGCCGCGCTACCCCGTGGTCGCCAACGGCTGACAGACGCGGCCGAGACGTACGGCGACCCTGCGGGAGCAGCCACGACGTCATCGACGACGCCCGGTCGGGATCCGTCCCGACCGGGCGTCGTTCGTTTGTTCGTCGCATGATTCCCGGCATGTTGGGGTGGTGAGTGAAGCAAATCCGTTCCCATAACGGTCAGTTGTAGTGCTGAATGTAAGAGCGGGGATACGCAACGGCGCACGCCCGGCACGGCAAGGAGGGGTGTTGCGCTCCTGGCGGCTGAGAGGGGACTGTTCGTGCACGCTTTCTCACACGGCACCACATCGTCTACAGCGGTCGCGGTACCGCCGTCTCTCGCCCTCCCGGTGATCGAGGACGTGTTTCCCCGGCAGCTCCACCCGTATTGGCCGAAGCTCCAGGAGAAGACCCGGGCGTGGCTGCTCGAAAAGCGGCTCATGCCGGCGGACAAGGTGCGGGAATATGCCGACGGTCTTTGCTACACCGACCTGATGGCGGGGTACTACACCGACGCCGGCGAGGAGGTCCTCCAGGCCATCGCCGACTACAGCGCCTGGTTCTTCGTCTGGGACGACCGCCACGACCGGGACATCGTGCACGGCCGCCCGGACGACTGGCGGCGCCTCAGGCACCGCCTGCACGCGGCCCTCGACTCCCCCCGGCACCATCTGGCCCACCCGGACCCGCTGGTGGCGGGGTTCGCGGACAGTGTGCTGCGGTTGTACTCGTTCCTGCCGCGCACGTGGAACCGGCGCTTCGCCCGGCACTTCCACGAGGTGATCGAGGCCTACGACCGCGAGTTTCGCAACCGGACCGCGGGACACGTCCCCGAAGTCGAGGAGTACCTCGCCCTGCGCCGCCTCACCTTCGCGCACTGGATATGGACGGACCTGCTGGAGCAGAGCGCGGGATGTGAACTCCCGGACCCCATCAGAAAACACCCGGCATATCGCCGCCCCGCCCTGCTGAGCCAGGAATTCGCCGCCTGGTACAACGACCTCTGCTCGCTGCCCAAGGAAATAGCGGGCGACGAGGTGCACAATCTCGGAATCAGCCTCGTCACCCATGAGGGGCTCGGCCTCGAAGAAGCCGTGGACGAGGTCAGGCGGCGCGTCGAGGAATGCATCAGCGAATTCCTGGAGGCCGAGCGCGAGGCCCTGCGGCTCGCCGACGGGCTCGACGACGGAACCACGCGCGGAAAGGAATTGAGCACCGCCGTGCGCGTCTGCGTCGGCAACATGCGGAACTGGTTCAGCTCCGTCTACTGGTTCCACCACGAGTCAGGCCGGTACATGGTCGACAGCTGGGACGACCGGTCCACGCCCCCGTACGTCAACAACGAAGCGGCAGGTGAGAAATGACCGTCGAGTCTGTGAAGCCCGTGACCCCGCGGACACCGGAACTGCGCGAGCCGCCGCTGGCCGGCGGCGCCGTCCCGGGCCTCGGCCACGGCCTGAAACTGGTCCGCGACCCGCTGGCCTTCATGTCCGGCCTGCGCGAGCACGGCGACGTCGTCCGGCTGCGGCTCGGCCCCAAGACGGTGTACGCCGTCACCACCCCGACGCTCACCGGCGCCCTCGCGCTCAGCCCCGACTACCGCATCGACGGACCGCTGTGGGAATCCCTTGAGGGCCTGCTGGGCAAGGAGGGCGTGGCCACCGCCAACGGCCCCCGGCACCGCCGCCAGCGGCGCACCATCCAGCCCGCGTTCCGGCTCGACGCGATCCCCGCCTACGGCCCGGTGATGGAGGAGGAGGCGCACGGGCTGACCGAGCGCTGGCAGCCGGGCGGGACCGTCGACTGCACCTCCGAGTCGTTCCGCGTCGCCGTGCGCATCGCCGCCCGCTGCCTGCTGCGCGGCGAGTACATGGACGAGCGCGCGGAGCGGCTGAGCACCGACCTCGCGACCGTCTTCCGTGGTATGTACCGCAGGATGGTCATCCCGCTAGGACCGCTCTACCGGCTGCCGTTCCCGGCCAACCGCGAATTCAACCGGGCCCTGGCCGATTTGCATCTGCTGGTCGACGAGATCGTCGCCGAGCGGAGGGCATCTGGTCAAAAGCCGGACGATTTGCTGACGGCATTGCTGGAGGCGAAGGACGACAATGGCGACCCCATCGGGGAACAGGAGATCCACGACCAGGTGGTCGCGATACTCACCCCCGGAAGCGAAACAGTCGCCTCCACGATCATGTGGCTGCTCCAGGTGCTCGCGGAACATCCGGAACACGCCGAGAAGGTGCGCGCCGAGGTCGAATCCGTGACCGGTGGCCGGCCCGTTGCATTCGCCGATGTCCGGGAGCTCAGGCACACCAACAATGTCGTCGTCGAAGCCATGCGGCTCAGGCCCGCCGTATGGATATTGACGCGGCGCGCGGTGACCGACACCGAACTGGGCGGCTATCGCATTCCGGCCGGGGCGGACATCGTCTACAGCCCCTACGCCGTCCAGCGCGACGCCCGCTCCTACGACCGCCACCTCGACTTCGACCCGGACCGCTGGCTGCCCGAGCGTGCCAAGGAGGTGCCGAAGTACGCCATGAGCCCGTTCAGCGTGGGCAACCGCAAGTGCCCGAGCGACCACTTCTCCATGGCCCAGCTGAGCCTGATCACCGCGGCGATCTCGGCGAAGTACCGCTTCGAACAGGTCAGCGGGTCGAACGACACCACCCGCGTGGGCATCACGCTGCGGCCGCACCGGCTGCTGCTCAGGGCGCTGCCCTGGTAGCCCGGGCGCGGTCGACGCCGGTGCGCGTTCAGGCGGCCTGCGGGCCCCGGAACGTGCGCCGGTAGGCCGCCGGGGTGGTGTCCAGCGCGCGGACGAACTGGTGGCGCAGCGCGGCCGCCGTGCCGAACCCCGTGCGCGAGGCGATCGCTTCCATGGTCTCGTCCGTGCCTTCCAGCAACTCCTGTGCCAGCAGCACGCGCTGACGCAGGATCCAGCGGTAGGGGGTGGTGCCCGTCTCCTGCTGGAAGCGGCGGGCGAAGGTGCGCGGGGCCATGTGGGCGCGGGCGGCTAGCTGTTCGACGGTCACCTCCCGGTCGAGGTGGCGCTCCATCCACGCCAGGACCTCGCCGACGGTGTCGCACGGGGCCTTGGGCAGCGGCCGCTCGATGAACTGGGCCTGCCCGCCGTCCCGGTGCGGCGGCACCACCATGCGCCGGGCGATCCGGTTGGCGACCTCCGGGCCCTGTTCCTTGCGCACGAGGTGCAGACAGGCGTCGATGCCGGCCGCGGTGCCGGCGGAGGTGATCACCGGGTCCTCGTCCACGTAGAGCACGTCCGGCTCGACGGTCAGCCGTGGGTACTGGCGGGCCAGCTCGTCCGCGTGGTGCCAGTGCACGGCGCACCGCCGGCCCTCCAGCAGCCCGGCCGCGGCGAGCATGAAGACGCCCGAGCAGACGCTGAGCACCCGGGCGCCGCGGTCCACGCCGCGGCGCAGGGCGTCCAGCAGCTCGGGCGGGAACGGCCGGGAGGCGTAGTGCGACCCGGCCGGCACGGCGATCAGATCGGCCGAATCCAGTCGCTCCAGGCCGTGCTCGACGTGGAGTGAGAAACCCGCGTTCGAACGCAGCGTCCGACCCTCGGCCGAGGCGACCGCGAAGTCGTACACCGGCAGGCCCTCGTCGCTGCGGTCGGTGCCGAAGACCTCGCACACGACGGCCAGCTCGAAGGGGTTCACGCCGTCGAGGAGGACGGCGACCACATTTCGCAGCATGCTGCCAGTGTGCCTCGTCGGTGGCAGTAAATCGAGGGTGTGCGGCAGTCCTGCCACTCGCGGTAAGGAGTGTCAGGCGTGACAGTGGTGTCTATGACTACGACACAGACAGAAGGACTGCTCGGCATGGTCGCCGTGATCGGGATCCTGGGCCTCCTGGTCCTCCCGGCGGTGATCGGCATCGTGCGGGACCGGATCATCGACCGGCAGATCAGGAGGGCCCAGGAGGCCCGGGGAGCCCGTCAGGCGCGGGCCGGAAGGAGGGATCAGAAGTCCTCGTCCAGGTCGACGGTGCCCTCGACCGCGACCTGGTACGCCGAGGGGCGGCGCTCGAAGAAGTTCGTCAGCTCCTGAACACCCTGCAGCTCCATGAAGGAGAACGGGTTCTCCGAGCCGTACACCGGGGCGAAGCCGAGCCGTGTCAGGCGCTGGTCGGCGACGCACTCCAGGTACTGGCGCATCGACTCGGTGTTCATCCCCGGGAGGCCGTCACCGCACAGGTCGCGCGCGAACTGCAGCTCGGCCTCGACGGCCTCCCGCAGCATGTCGGTGACCTGCTGCCGCAGCTCGTCGTCGAAGAGGTCCGGCTCCTCCTTGCGGACGGTGTCGACCACGTCGAAGGCGAAGGACATGTGCATCGTCTCGTCGCGGAACACCCAGTTGGTGCCGGTGGCCAGGCCGTGCAGCAGGCCCCGGCTGCGGAACCAGTAGACGTACGCGAAGGCGCCGTAGAAGAACAGGCCCTCGATGCACGCGGCGAAGCAGATCAGGTTCAGCAGGAAGCGCCGGCGGTCCGCCCGGGACTCCAGGCGCTCCAGCTTCTCGACCTCGTTGATCCACCTGAAGCAGAACTCCGCCTTCTCACGGATGGAGGGGATGTTCTCCACCGCCGCGAAGGCCGCCGTCCGGTCGTCCGGGTCGGGCAGGTAGGTGTCCAGGAGCGTCAGGTAGAACTGGACGTGCACGGCCTCCTCGAACAGCTGCCGGCTCAGGTAGAGCCGTGCCTCGGGGGAGTTGATGTGCTTGTACAGCGTCAGCACCAGGTTGTTCGCGACGATCGAGTCGCCCGTCGCGAAGAAGGCCACCAGGCGGCCGATGAGGTGCTGCTCCTTCGGGGACAGCTTCGCGAGGTCGGCCACGTCCGAGTGGAGGTCGACCTCCTCCACGGTCCAGGTGTTCTTGATGGCGTCGCGGTAGCGCTCGTAGAAGTCCGGGTAGCGCATCGGACGCAGGGTCAGTTCGAAGCCCGGGTCGAGCAGGTTCTGGTTACGGGGGGTCATCACTGGCAGGCCTCGCAGGACTCGGGGTTCTCAAGGGAGCAGGCGACCGCGTCGGGGTCGGCGGCCTGCTGGACGGGGATGGGGGTCGTGACCTGCGCCTGGGCCTGGGCGGCCCGGGCGATCCGGGTCGCCGGGCGGGAGCGCAGGTAGTACGTCGTCTTCAGGCCCGACTTCCAGGCGTACGCGTACATCGAGGAGAGCTTGCCGATGGTCGGCGTCTCCAGGAACAGGTTCAGCGACTGCGCCTGGTCCAGGAACGGGGTGCGGGCGGCGGCCATGTCGATCAGGCCGCGCTGCGGGATCTCCCACGCCGTGCGGTACAGCGCCCGTACGTCGGCCGGGATCCAGGCGAACTCCTGCACCGAGCCGTTGGAGTCGCGCAGCGCCTCCCGGGTCCGGGCGTCCCACACGCCCAGCTCCTTCAGCTCCCGCACCAGGTAGGAGTTGACCTGGAGGAACTCCCCGGACAGCGTCTCGCGCTTGAACAGGTTGGACACCTGCGGCTCGATGCACTCGTACACACCCGCGATGGAGGCGATGGTCGCGGTGGGCGCGATCGCCAGGAGCAGCGAGTTGCGCATGCCCACGGAGGCGATCCGCTCGCGCAGCGCCGCCCAGCGCTCGGGCCAGGTCAGCTCCACGTCGTAGTGGTCCGGGTGCAGGACGCCGCGGGCGGTGCGGGTCTTCTCCCAGGCCGGCAGCGGACCGTTGCGCTCGGCCAGGTCGGCGGAGGCCTCGTACGCGGCCAGCATGATCCGCTCGGCGATCCGCGTGGACAGGGCCCTGGCCTCCGCGGAGTCGAAGGGCAGGCGCAGCTTGAAGAAGACGTCCTGGAGGCCCATGGCGCCCAGGCCCACCGGACGCCACTTGGCGTTGGAGCGGCCCGCCTGCTCGGTCGGGTAGAAGTTGATGTCGACGACGCGGTCCAGGAAGGTGACGGCGGTGCGGACCGTGGCGTCCAGGCGCTCCCAGTCGAGGTCGCCGTCCGCCACGAAGGCGCCGAGGTTGACCGAACCCAGGTTGCAGACCGCCGTCTCCCCGTCGTCCGTGACCTCGAGGATCTCGGTGCAGAGGTTGGAGGAGTGCACCACGTGGCCCGCGGTCGCCGTCTGGTTGGCGGTGCGGTTGGCGGCGTCCTTGAAGGTCATCCAGCCGTTGCCGGTCTGCGCGAGTGTGCGCATCATGCGGCCGTACAGGTCGCGGGCCGGGATCGTGCGGCGGGCGAGCCCGTCCGCCTCCGCCTTGCGGTAGGCCGCGTCGAACTCCGCGCCCCACAGGTCCACCAGCTCGGGCACGTCCGCCGGGGAGAACAGCGACCACTGCTCGTCGGCGTTGACCCGGCGCATGAACTCGTCCGGGACCCAGTGCGCGAGGTTCAGGTTGTGCGTACGGCGCGCGTCCTCACCGGTGTTGTCGCGCAGCTCCAGGAACTCCTCGATGTCGGAGTGCCAGGTCTCCAGGTACACCGCGGCCGCGCCCTTGCGCCGGCCGCCCTGGTTCACGGCGGCCACCGAGGCGTCCAGGGTCTTCAGGAACGGCACGATGCCGTTGGAGTGCCCGTTGGTGCCGCGGATCAGCGAACCGCGGCTGCGGATGCGGGAGTACGACAGGCCGATGCCGCCGGCGTGCTTCGAGAGCCGGGCCACCTGGTGGTAGCGGTCGTAGATGGAGTCCAGCTCGTCCAGCGGCGAGTCGAGCAGGTAGCAGGACGACATCTGCGGGTGCCGCGTACCGGAGTTGAACAGCGTGGGGGAGGAGGGCAGGTAGTCGAGGCGGCTCATCAGCCGGTAGAGCGCGGCGACCTCGTCCAGGGAGCGGACGGTGTCGTCCTCGGCGAGGCCCGACGCCACCCGCAGCATGAAGTGCTGGGGGGTCTCGATCACCTTGCGGGTGAGGGGGTGCCGGAGCAGGTAGCGGCTGTGCAGGGTGCGCAGGCCGAAGTAGCCGAAGCGGTCGTCGGCCGCCGGGTCGACCAGCGCGTCGAGGCGCTCGGCGTGCAGTCGTACGAACTCCGCGGTGCGGTCGGCGATCAGCCCCTCTCGGTGGCCCACGGCGACGGACCCGGTGAAGGAGGTGACGCCCTGTGAGGCGGCCTCGGCGCGGACCGAGACGGTCAGCAGCCGGGCGGCCAGCCGGGAGTAGGCGGGGTCCTCGGAGATGAGACCGGCGGCCGCCTCCGTGGCCAGCTCGCGCAGCTCAGCCTCGTCGGCCCGGGCGGACCGGCCGCGCAGCGCGGCCGCGGCCACTCGGCCGGGGTCGGCGTCGGGGAGGTCGGCGGTCAGCTCGGTCAGTGTCCGCAGCAGCGCGGCACCGGGACCGTCGGTCCTCGGGTCGCTGACCGAAGCCGGATCGGCGGGCGCGATGGTCACGTGGGGCTCTCCCTCGCTCGGCACGGGGGCCTGGTGGAGGGGGAGGGCAGCGGGCGGCGACGGCACGAGCGCGCACGGCGTCGCGTCCACCGGCCCACTCCACGAGGCCCGGACGTCTGGAGGCACCCGGACCGGACGGCCGGGCGCGTGCTGACAGCAGGTCCTCGGACTGGACAGGCGTGCGGATACACGCAAGTACACCGTTGCGGGACAGTTCCGGATTCGCACCGGATTCCCCTGCGGCTACAGCGAGCATGAGCATACATCTAGTGCCGGGCTGTCGTGTCACCCCCAGATGTTGTGTCTGTCGCGCGGTGCGGCGGCTCCAGTGGGTCAACTCCCGGACCGCCAGAGTGACGAGCGGTGCCCTCGGGAGAGCGGCCGGGGGCCGGACGCGGGGGGGGGGGGGGGGGGGGGGGGGGGGGGGGGGGGGGGGGGGGGGGGCGGGGGGGCGGGGGGGGGGGGGCGGGGCGGGGGGGGGGCCGCCCCGCGGGGGGGGCCCCCCCGCTCCAGGTGCGTCGTCGGGTCAGTGACCGGCGCCCGCCGTGGCCGGCGGGAGCTCCACCTGGACCCCCGCGTCGCCCGCGTCCGCCGTGTAGTCCTCCGGCCGGGTCTCGTCGAGGCCCTCGGGGGCCTTCACGGCCTTGAGGACGAACGTGAGGACCACCGTGACCACCACGTTGAGGACGAACGCCGTGAGACCGATGTAGCCGATCTCCCCGATGCCCGGGATCTCCTTCGCGGAGCCGCCGAAGTGCTTCTGGGTCGGGGAGGCCACGCCGTAGGCGGCGAGCGTGCCGTAGACCATGCCGACCGCCCAGCCGGCGAGCAGCGCCCAGCGGTGGAACCAGCGGGTGAACAGACCGCCCACCAGGGCCGGGAAGGTCTGCAGGATCCAGATGCCGCCCAGCAGCTGGAAGTTGATGGCCACCGTCTTGTCCATCGTCAGGACGAAGACCAGCGCGCCCACCTTCACCAGCAGCGACACGACCTTGGAGACCTGGGCCTCCTGCTTGGGCGTCGCGTCGGGCTTGATGAAGTCCTTGTAGATGTTGCGCGTGAACAGGTTGGCCGCCGCGATGGACATGATGGCCGCAGGCACCAGGGCGCCGATGCCGATCGCCGCGAAGGCCACGCCCGCGAACCAGTCCGGGAACATGTCCTCGAACAGCTGCGGGATCGCCAGCTGCCCGTTGGTGACCTTGACCCCGGCCGCGATCGCCATGAAGCCGAGCAGCGCGAGCAGGCCCAGCATCAGCGAGTACAGCGGCAGGATCGTGGTGTTGCGGCGGATCACCTCACGGCTCCTGGACGACAGGGTCGCGGTGATCGAGTGCGGGTACATGAACAGTGCCAGGGCCGAGCCGAGCGCCAGGGTGGCGTAGGTCCACTGGCCGGCCTCCGGCGGGACGAGCGCGCCACGCGGCTTGCCCGTGGCCGGGTTGACCTGGCTGAACGCGTCGGCCGCCTTGGCGAAGACGTCGTCGAACCCGCCCAGCTTGATCGGGATGTAGATGATCGCCACCGCGATGACGATGTAGATCAGCGCGTCCTTCACGAACGCGATCAGCGCGGGCGCGCGCAGGCCCGACGAGTAGGTGTACGCGGCCAGCACGCCGAAGGCGATGAGCAGCGGCAGGTCCTTCACGAACCAGTTGGTGTTCTCGCCGCCGCCGACGCCCATCACGTCCAGCACCGCCTGGATGCCGACGAGCTGGAGCGCGATGTACGGCATCGTCGCGAGGATGCCGGTGAGCGCCACGGCCAGCGACAGGCCCTTGGAGCCGAAGCGGCCGCGCACGAAGTCCGACGTCGTCACGTAGCCGTGGCGGTGCGAGACCGACCACAGGCGGGGCAGGAACGTGAAGATCAGCGGGTAGACCAGGATCGTGTACGGCACCGCGAAGAAGCCGGCCGCGCCCGCCGCGTAGATCGCGGCCGGTACGGCGACGAAGGTGTACGCGGTGTACAGATCGCCGCCGAGCAGGAACCAGGTGACCCAGGTGCCGAACGACCTGCCGCCCAGGCCCCATTCGTCCAGGGAGTGCTCGTTGTCGGCCCTGCGCCAGCGCGCGGCCAGGAAGCCCAGGACCGTGACGGCCAGGAAGAAGAAGATGAAGACGCCGAGCGCGACGCCGTTGACGCCGTCCTTCACTTCGCCGCACCCCCGTCCCGCGTCCGGCGGTCGCGCTGGTCACGCTGCCACAGCCGGTGGGCGAGCACGGTGAGCGCGGTCGAGATCAGCACCCACAGCATCTGGTACCAGTAGAAGAACGGGATCCCGATGAACGCGGGGTCCGTCTCGGCGTACGAGCCGACCCACAGCATCGCCACGAAGGGCGCGACTAGACACAGAGCGATGGTCACGCGGACCGGTGTCACCACCGGTGGTCTCACTTCAGGCGTTTCGGACATGCCACGGCTCCGTCCCCTCGCTGATCAACCTGTGTAATGCGCAGGCAATCTAGGTGACGGTGTCGCGGGAGCGGAAGACCCCGTCCGCATATCGGCATGCCGATTTCGCGGTTGACGTGTGAAGACGCCGGCCCGGCCGGGCCGCGGACCGGTTCACCGGGTTGACCGGGTCACTCCACCGGGCGCTTCAGACGGGCCACGAACTTGTACCGGTCGCCGCGGTACACCGACCGCACCCACTCCACCGGCTTGCCCTCGCGGTCCAGCGAGTGGCGCGAGAGCATGAGCATCGGCAGGCCCACGTCGGTGCCGAGCAGGCCGGCCTCGCGCGGGGTGGCCAGCGAGGTCTCGATGGTCTCCTCGGCCTCGGCGAGGTGGACGTCGTAGACCTCGGCCAGGGCCGTGTACAGCGAGGTGTACTTCACCAGCGAGCGCCTGAGCGCCGGGAAGCGCTTGGCCGAGAGGTGGGTGGTCTCGATGGCCATCGGCTCGGCGTTGGCCATGCGCAGGCGCTCGATGCGCAGCACGCGGCCGCCCGCCGTTATGTCGAGCAGCTCGGCGAGCCGGTCGTCGGCCGTGATGTACCCGATGTCCAGCAGCTGGGAGGTGGGCTCGAGGCCCTGGGCGCGCATGTCCTCGGTGTACGAGGTGAGCTGCAGCGCCTGCGAGACCTTCGGCTTGGCGACGAAGGTGCCCTTGCCCTGGATGCGTTCGAGCCTGCCCTCGACGACGAGTTCCTGGAGGGCCTGGCGGACGGTGGTGCGGGAGGTGTCGAACTCGGCCGCGAGCGTGCGCTCGGGCGGGACCGGCGTGCCGGGCGCCTGCGTCTCCGTCATGTCGAGCAGGTGCTTCTTCAAGCGGTAGTACTTGGGCACGCGCGCGGTACGGACCGTCGCCCCGGCCTCGTTCTCCGCACTGCCGACGTCGGTGCTCATGCTCTGCCTTCCCGGCTCCTGATGCCGAAAGCGACCGACATCCCATCGGCCACGGCTCACATCGTGGCACGGCTTCGTGTGTCAGGGATCCATCCGCACGGTCCGTGACCTCCTCTATATACCCGGGGGCCCGGTGTTGGTCTAGTCCATAGCGGGGGTCGTTCCCGCGGGGCGCCCGGCTCGTCCCCGGCCTAGATCCCCTGCCAGTCCGGCTTGTTCGCGTAGGTGTGCCGGAAGTAGTGGGCCAGCTTGAGCTTGGAGGCGGCGGCCTCGTCGACGACCACCGTGGCGTGCGGGTGCAGCTGGAGCGCGGAGGCCGGGCAGACGGCCGCCACCGGTCCCTCGACGGTCGCGGCGACCGCGTCCGCCTTGCCCTCGCCCGTCGCGAGCAGCACCAGGTGCCGGGCCTCCAGGATGGTGCCGATGCCCTGGGTGATCACGTGGTGCGGCACCTGCTCGATGTCGCCGTCGAAGAAGCGGGCGTTGTCGACCCGGGTCTGCTCGGTCAGGGTCTTGATCCGGGTGCGCGAGGCGAGCGAGGAGCACGGTTCGTTGAAGCCGATGTGCCCGTCGGTCCCGATCCCGAGCAGTTGGAGGTCGACCCCGCCGGCCCCGGCGAGCGCCCTGTCGTACGCCTCGCACGCCGCCTGCACGTCATCGGCCGTGCCGTCCGGTCCCATGAAGGCGTCCATGCCGATCCCGAGCGGCTCCAGCACCTCCCGGCGCAGCACTGAGCGGTAGGACTCGGGGTGCTCGGCGGGCAGCCCCACGTACTCGTCGAGCTGGGCGATGCGCGCCCGCGCGGTGTCCACGGCGCCGGAGCGCACCTTGGCGGTCAGCGCCTGGTAGATGGGCAGCGGGGTGGAGCCGGTGGCCACCCCGAGCAGCGCGTCGGGCTTGCGCCGCAGGAGCTGGGCCATGGCCTCGGCGATCAGCTCGCCGCCCGCCGCGGCGTCCGGAACGATGACAACTTCCACGCTGGGCCTGCCGTTCTGAAGGAGCCATGAGGAGCTATGTGGTTTAGACCAATCTAACAGGATCGGCAGGGCCGCACCACGCCGTTCCCCTTTCTCTAGGGGTCGCTATAAAATCCGCTCCATGGTGCACGCGCAGGACGCGGAACGGCCGGCAGTGGAGACGAAAGCGCAGGTCACGGCGGCACGGTCGCGTGGCAGACCGCGCTCCTTCGACCGGGCCACCGCACTGGAGAGGGCGCTCACGGCGTTCTGGGAGCACGGCTACGAGGCGACCTCGGTCTCGGACCTCACCCGGATCATGGGCATCGGCACCCCGAGCCTGTACGCCGCCTTCGGCGACAAACGGACCCTGTTCGAGGAGGTCGTCCGGGTCTACACCGGCACCCACGGCGCTTTCCCCGCCCGCGCCCTCGCCGAGGAGCCGACCGCGCGGGCCGCGGTGGCGCGGATGCTGCGCGAGGCCGCCGCCCGCTACACCGACCCGGCCCGTCCCCGGGGCTGCCTGGTGGCCCACGCGGCCGCCAACACCTCCACACCCGAGGTCGGACGGCTGCTGCGGGAGCGGCGGCGCGCGGACATCGCCGCCGTGGAGGCGCGGATCAGGGCCGACATGGCCGCCGCGCGGCTGCCGGCCGGCACCGATGCCGGGGCCCTGGCCCGGCACACCGGAGCACTGATGCAGGGCATGTCCCAGCAGGCCCGGGACGGCGCGAGCCGGGCGGAACTGGAGTCGCTCGCCGAAATTGCCCTGACCATCTGGCCCCGCTGCTGACCCGGGCGGGCTAGGCTTCGTGGCATCGCGTGCCAGTGGCTGTGCCACGAGCCCTGCCCTCGCGTGCATGGACACGCCATCGTGGTCTAGTCCACAATGCACCGAGGGACATCGTAGGGAAAACTGAAAAGCTTCCGTCTTCCCCGCACAGGAGGACGGACCGAGGAACCGGTGCTCTCTGCCCTGACTGCCCCGGCTCCTCGACCTTCGGCCGACCGGGACCGCACACCCCACGGCCGATGATGCTCCGGGCTGCGGTGCCGGGAGGGTTGAGGGTCCCTCTCAGGCGCCGCGGCCCGCGGGTGTTTTTCGGCCACTCGCGGGCCCGGGTACGCTCACAAGGTGCCCTCCATGAACGAACTCGTACGCCAGCACACGGCCCTCGACGACTCCGACCTCGAGTGGCTCCACCTGCTGGTCTCGGAGTGGCAGCTGCTCTCCGACCTCTCCTTCGCCGACCTGGTCCTGTGGGTCCCGACGCTGGACGGCGCCCGGTACGTCTCCATCGCCCAGATGCGGCCGAACACCGGGCCGACCTCGTACCAGGACGACATGGTCGGGCACCTGGTGCCGCGCGGCCGGCGCCCCATGCTGGACGCGGCGCTGGACGAGGGCCGGATCGTGCGCGAGGGCGACCCTGAATGGCGCGAAGAGGTCCCCGTACGGGTCGAGTCGATCCCGGTGCGCCGTGAGGGCCGTGTCCTCGGTGTCATCGCCCGCAACACCAACCTGCTGACCGTCCGCACGCCGAGCCGCCTGGAGCTGACCTACCTCCAGAGCGCCTCGGACCTCGCGCAGATGATCGCCGCCGGTTCCTTCCCCTTCCCCGACCAGCAGGTCGACATGGACGCCTCGCCGCGCGTCGGCGACGGACTGATCCGGCTGGACGCGGACGGAGTCGTCCAGTACGCCTCCCCGAACGCCCTCTCCGCCTACCACCGCCTGGGGCTCGCCGCCGACCTGGTCGGCCAGCACCTCGGGCAGACGACCGCCGAACTGGCCCCGACCCGGGGTCCGGTGGACGAGGCGCTCGCCAAGGTGGCCAGCGGCTGGGCGCCGCGCGAGTTCGAGATCGAGACCAACGAGGGGGTCATCCAGTTCCGGGCCATCCCGCTCAAGCCCAAGGGAACCCGCATCGGCTCGCTGGTGCTGTGCCGGGACGTCACCGAACTCCGGCGCCGCGAACGGGAGTTGATCACCAAGGACGCCACCATCCGGGAGATCCACCACCGGGTGAAGAACAACCTCCAGACGGTCGCCGCCCTGCTGCGGCTGCAGGCCCGCCGCATCGGTTCCGAGCGCGGCCGGGAGGCACTGGAGGAGGCGGTGCGACGGGTGGGCTCGATCGCCATCGTCCATGAGACGCTTTCTCAGAACCTGGACGAGCGGGTGGAGTTCGACGACATCGCCGACCGGGTGCTCGCGATGGTCGCCGAGATCTCGCCGGGCAAGGTGGCCGGCCGGCGCAGCGGACGCTTCGGGATACTCGACGCCGAGGTCGCCACCCCGCTCTCCATGGTGCTGACCGAGATCCTGCAGAACGCCCTGGAGCACGGCTTTCGCGAGGGCGACACCGGCACGGTCGAGGTGTCCGCCGTTCGCGGCGGCACCACCAAGGAGGCCCGGCTGCTGGTCACGGTCCAGGACGACGGGGTCGGGCTGCCCGAGGGCTTCGACCCGCACCGCTCGGGCAACCTCGGACTCCAGATCGTACGGACGCTGGTCGAGGGCGAGTTGGGCGGTACGTTCGACATGGTCCCGGCACCGGAGCGCGGGACCCGGGTGATCCTCGACATCCCGGTGCGCGCCCAGAAGTGACGGCGGGCAAGCAGAAAGCCCCGGACCACCAGGGGTCCGAGGCTCGTGCTCGTTGCTGCTCTGCTCTCGCTAAGCGCATCGGGGGTACTGCGCGCTGCGGCTCGGGGGCGGGAGATGCGTACGCGGTGTACGCGCCGCCAAGCTCAGGCTGTCAGCAGGGGTGGGAGTGTCAGGCGGAGGCCTGACGGGCCCGGTTGCGGGCGGCGCGGCGCTTCATGGCGCGGCGCTCGTCCTCGCTGAGACCACCCCAGACGCCGGAGTCCTGGCCGGACTCGAGCGCCCACTGCAGGCACTGCTCCATGACGGGGCAGCGACGGCAGACGGCCTTGGCTTCCTCGATCTGCAGCAGCGCAGGACCGGTGTTGCCGATGGGGAAGAAGAGCTCGGGGTCTTCCTCGCGGCAAACGGCGTTGTGACGCCAGTCCATGGCTGCTACCTCTCCTTGGTATTACGTGCAAGTTGCTTGTGAATGTGAACGCTTTCACGAATCCCTCAACAAGTGAAGGGCCGATCGCCGAGTCTGCCCCGGCGTGGTCCTTGGTTTGTTGAGGGGTTCTGGTGGTCAGTGGAGGCCGGTCTTGCGGGCCGTCCCGATCACCACGTAGAGACTCGCAAACCTCAGCGGCGGATACAACCCCTTCAGGAAAGTTTTTTTTGATTCCTCGGTGTCGACTGGGTCACAGCCGTACTTCCATGGGGTGGATCCTGGCCTAAACGTTCGAGTGAAAGGACTTTGGCCTCTTCCGCTCACACAATCACACGCAGTGCGCGGCGTACGCCTGTGAACGTCACGCTCGTACGCAGTCCCAGGTGGTCGCCGTCCATCTGAAGGGGGAGGGGGACCTTCGAATGCAAGGTGAAGCGGTCCAGGTCGTGCAGGGAGAGGGCGTGCTTGCCATGGGGTCCGCGCTCGGGGGACGAAGTGAGCAACTGGGTGCCATACCGGGCAACCGCGGCCGTCGACAGGCGGCTGAGACCGAGCACGTCGATGCCGGTATCGAACGAAGCCTTAGGCGACGTGTACATCGGGCGATTGCCAAGATACGTCCACGGGGACGTGTTCGAGACTATGGCGACCACCAGGTCGGTGATCGCGTCCGCGCCGTCCCGCTCCAGGGTGATCGGGCCGTGCCGGCGGTGCTGCTCGCCGAGGAACTGCCGGACCACCTGCCGCACGTACAGCGCGTGCGTGGACTTCTTGCCCCGCTCGCGCTGCTGCTCGACCCGGCCGACCACACCCGCGTCGAAGCCGAGACCGGCGTTGAAGGTGAACCAGCGGTCCGGCACCGCCTCGTCCTCGGTGCCGGGTGTGCCCGAGGTCAGCCCGAGGCCGACCACCCGCTCGCTGCCCTGGCGCAGGGCGTCCAGCAGAGCGCCGGTTGCCTCGACGGGATCGTTGGGCAGGCCCAGGGCGCGGGCGAAGACATTGGTGGAACCGCCCGGGACCACGGCGAGGCCGGGCAGCCGGTCCGGGTCGGGGCCGGCGTGCAGCAGGCCGTTGACCACCTCGTTGACCGTGCCGTCACCGCCGAGGGCCACGACGAGGTCGATGTCGTCGCTCTCCGCGGCCTGCCGGCCGAGGTCGCGGGCGTGGCCGCGGTACTCGGTGGTGACCGCCTCCAGCTTCATCTCGCTCGCCAGCGCGTGGATCAGCACATCACGCCTGCGTGCGCTTGTGGTGGTTGCCGCCGGATTGACCACGAGAAGTGCACGCATGGATGGCAGCGTACCTACTGGGGGGTACCCGGCCCAGACCGAGGTAGGGAACGGGTAAGAGAGAGGGGCGTGAGTCCGGACACTCCGCCCCGAGTCGCCGGGCCGGGCCGGGACCGCTCCGCCCCGAGTCGCGGCACGGGGCACGGCTACCCTTCAGGGGTGAGCAGTGAGCGGAACCCCACCCAGAACCACGGTGACAACGGCGCGACCGACGAGACCGGCGCGACCGGCCCGATCGGCGCCACCGACGGCGTCGCCGGGACCACCGGCACCGCCGGCGAGCGCCCCCGCCGGCTGACGTACGCGGCGGCGCTCTCCGCGCTGGAGGGGGTCGCCCTCCTGGCCGGTGGCGTCTGGATCCTCGTCCTCGGGCTCACCGGCGACCCGGACGACCGGCAGCAGGCCGTGACCGGCGGGATCACGCTGGTGGTGCTCGCGCTGCTGCCCCTGCTGGCCGCGCGCGGCCTGCTGCTCAGGCGCGGCTGGAGCCGGGGACCCGCCATCATCACGCAGATCATGGCGCTTCCGGTGGCCTACAACCTGCTCAAGGCCGACAGCATGGCCATCCCGGGCGGCATCGCCCTCGCCGTCGTGGCCGTGGCGTCCCTGGTGCTGCTGGTGAACCCGGCGACGACCCGGGCCCTCGGGATCAAGGGGCCGGGCCGGACGAAGTAGGCGTCACTCGCTCCGGTACCGCCACTCCTCGGTACCGCTACTCCTCCACCAGGAGCTTCTCCCGCAGCTGGGCGAGGGTCCGGGCGAGCAGCCGGGAGACGTGCATCTGGGAGATGCCGACCTCCTGCGCGATCTGCGACTGGGTCATGTTCCCGAAGAAGCGCAGCAGCAGGATGCGCTTCTCCCGCGGCGGCAGGTCCTCCAGCAGCGGCTTGAGGGACTCGCGGTACTCCACGCCCTCCAGCGCCTCGTCCTCGGCGCCGAGGGTGTCGGCGACCGCCGGGGACTCGTCGTCGGTGTCGGGGACGTCCAGGGACAGAGTCGAGTACGCGTTCGCGGACTCCAGGCCCTCCAGGACCTCCTCCTCGGAGATCGCGAGCTTCTCGGCCAGCTCGTGCACCGTGGGGGAGCGGCCGTGCAGCTGGGACAGCTCCGCCGTCGCCGTGGTCAGCGCCAGGCGCAGCTCCTGGAGCCGGCGCGGCACGCGGACCGCCCAGCCCTTGTCGCGGAAGTGGCGCTTGATCTCGCCGACGACGGTCGGCGTGGCGTACGTGGAGAACTCCACACCGCGTTCGGGGTCGAAGCGGTCGACCGACTTGATCAGCCCGATCGTGGCGACCTGGGTGAGGTCGTCCAGCGGCTCGCCGCGGTTGCGGAAGCGGCGCGCCAGGTGCTCGACGAGCGGCAGGTGCATACGGACCAGCTGGTTGCGCAGCTCCGCGTACTCGGCGCTGCCCGCGTTCAGCTTGCGCAGCTCGACGAACTTCGCACGCGCCCCGCTGCGGTCCTGGGGGTCGTGCCGAGGGGTCGGCACGACCTCCGCGCCCGGCGCGTCGTCCTCCGCGTGTCGCTCGTGCTCGCTCATCGTCCCGCCCGTAGCCCTTCCCCGAGCCCTCGCCTGCGCGCGGGCGGCGGAGCCGGCCGTCCCACGTCCCTCAGCAGGCGCGCTCTGCGCGGCACCGTCGCCGGCGGCCTCCGCGGAGTCCTCCTCCGGGTGTGGCCTGGCCTGCTCGGGGATGCCGTCGATGCCGTCCGCCATGCGTCGGGAAGCAGTCGTGGACTCTGGGTCCCCCGTCGGCAGCTCCCGTGTGCCGCGCTCTTCGTCCCGCACCGGCCCGTCCCCGTTCCTCACGCCGGCCCGGGGCCCGCGCCGCGCTGTTTGTAGAGGCTGATCGACACGGTCCGGTCCTCGTCGACGGCGGACGAGACCTTGCCCGCGAGGGCCGAGAGCACCGTCCACGCGAAGGTGTCCCGCGAGGGGGCGTGGCCGTCGGTGGTCGGCGCCGACACCGTGACCTCCAGCGAGTCGTCGACGAGCCGGAAGACACAGCTGAGGACGGAGCCCGGCACGGCTTGTTGCAGCAGGATCGCGCAGGCCTCGTCGACGGCGATGCGCAGGTCCTCGATCTCGTCCAGGGTGAAGTCCAAACGGGCCGCCAGGCCGGCCGTGGCCGTCCGCAGCACCGACAGGTAGGCACCCGCAGCCGGCAGCCGGACTTCCACGAAGTCCTGGGTCGCGGGCTCGCCTGCGATCTGGGACACCCTCACCTCCATGGTGGTACAAGCTTTACGGGGGCCGAGGGTCGCCCCCCGGGGTAACGCACACGTGGTTCCGCGGTGACGCTATCGCGCTCCGAACGCATCTGTCCCCGGGACCCCAACCCCCTGGCGTCACTCACAGTAAAGCTGTGGATACGCTCCGTGTCTAGAGGGTCAGCGGCCCCAAAAGGGAAGAGCGCGCGCCGGGTTGACGTACCCCGGCGTCAGACGCCCGAACCGTCGGCGGTCACGGCCGCGTGCCGTCCAGTGAAGTGTCACACGAGAACGTGGTCGACGAAGCACCACCGCCAGTCCTCGCCGGGTTCGAAGGTCCGCATCACGGGATGACCGGACGTCGCGTGGTGCTCCGTGGCGTGCCTGCCGGGCGAGGAGTCGCAGCAGCCGACGTGGCCGCAGGTGAGGCACAGGCGCAGCTGCACCGGGTGCGTACCGTCCCGCAGGCACTCGGGACAGGTCGCGTCGAGCGGCTCGGGATCCTGGAGCGGCAGCGCGTCGGTGTGCGTGCACTGTTTCATGATTGCCACATTACGACGGGCGTGCGGGGGACCGCGCGGAAAACGAGGGTGGGCGAGAACCATGGACGTGATGCCGCTGCTGTTGCTGGTGGCGGGCAGTGCGGCGGTCGCGGCGGCGGCCCGGCGCGGACCGGTGCCGGCGCCGCTGCTGCTGGTCGCGGTGGGCCTCGCGGTCTCCTACGTGCCCGGGGTGCCCGACTACGAACTCGACCCGGAAGTGGTACTCCCGCTGCTGCTGCCCCCGCTGCTGTACACCTCGGCCACCGACAGCTCCTACCTCGACCTGCGGGCCCAGCTCAGACCGGTGGCCCTGCTGTCGGTCGGCTACGTGCTCTTCGCGACCGTCGTCGTCGGATGGGCCGCCTATGTGATCATTCCGGGGATGCCGCTGACCGCCGCCCTGGTGCTGGGCGCGGTGGTGGCCCCGCCGGACGCGGTGGCCGCCACGGCGGTCGCCCGCCGGGTCGGTCTGCCGTCCCGGATCACGACGGTCCTCCAGGGCGAGTCCCTGCTGAACGACGCCACGGCGATCACCGCCTACAAGGTGGCCGTCGCCGCGGCCGTCGGCGCGGGCGCCACCTGGGCCGGCGGGATCCGCGAGTTCCTGTTCGCCGCCGTCGGCGGCGTCGGCATCGGGCTCGTCCTCATGGCTCCCCTGCACTGGCTGCGCACCCACCTGACCGAACCGCTGATCCAGAACACCCTCTCGCTGCTGATCCCGTTCGTCGCCTACGGCGTCGCCGAGCAGCTGCACGCCTCCGGGGTCCTCGCGGTGGTGGTCGTCGCCCTGTACCTCGGCCACCGCGCGTGGGAGGTCGACTTCGCCACCCGGCTCCAGGAGGAGGCGGTGTGGAAGATGGTCGCCTTCATCCTGGAGTCGGCCGTCTTCGCCCTGATCGGTCTCCAGCTGCCGGTCGTGCTCAAGGGCCTCGGGCAGCACGAGGGCGCCAAGGCGACCTGGTACGCGGTGGTCCTCTTCCTCGTCGTCGTCCTCGCCCGGTTCGCGTGGGTGTACCCGGCGACCTTCCTGCCCCGCCTGTCGGCGCGCGTCAGGGCGCGCGAGGAGGACCCCACCTGGCGGGGCGCGATGGTCACCTCGTGGGCCGGGATGCGCGGCGTGGTCTCGCTGGCCATCGCCTTCTCCGTCCCGGCGGTCGTGCACGGCGGCCGAGCCTTCCCGCAGCGCAACCTGATCCTGTTCCTGACCTTTACCACCGTCATCGGCACCCTGGTCCTGCAGGGGCTGACCCTGCCCCCGCTGATCCGCCTGCTGAAGTTCCCCGGCCGCGACCGGCAGGCCGAGACGCTCGCCGAGGCCAACGCCCAGGCGCAGGCGTCCCGGGCCGCCGACAGCCGCCTGGACGACCTGCTCTCCGACGAGCGCAACGCGCTGCCCCCGCCGCTCGCCGACCGCCTGCGCACGGTCCTGGAGCGCCGGCGCAACGCCGTCTGGGAACGGCTCGGCCAGACCAACCCGGTCACCGGGGAGTCCGTGGACGACACCTACCGCCGGCTGTCCCGCGAGATGATCAGCGCCGAGCGTGAGGTCTTCGTCAGGCTCCGAGACCACCGCTACATCGACGACGAGATGCTGCGCGCGCTGCTGCGCCGGCTCGACCTGGAGGAGGCGGCCGCCTACCGCGAGGCCGGGTAGCGGGGGAGGGGGAGGAGGACCGGGCGGCGGAGAGCTGCCTGGCGGAGGACCGGGCGGCGGAGGGC
>NZ_JAJSZC010000182.1:0-16271 GCF_036815105.1 Streptomyces sp. IBSBF 3136 | reverse complement strand
TGCCTGGCGGGCGTCAGCCGGTGCGGGCCGGGAGCGGGGGTGCGGCGGTCAGGGCCGGGGCGACGACGTCCGCGGCGACGGCGTCCGCGTTCTGGACGAAGTCCGTCCAGAAGCCGGGCCTGCTGCTGCCGCCCTGCATGAACCAGCGGGTGTGCTCGGTGGGGATGCCGAGGACGTACAGGCCGCGGTCGGGCCGGCCGGCACGGTCCACGGGGTGGAAGGGGGCGCCGGTCACGGCGACGCCGCCGGTGTCGAAGCGGTCTCCGTCCGTGCCGTGGTTGACGTACGACGTCCAGATGCCCTGTTCGCGCAGACTGCGGGTGAGGGGGTGGGGGTCGAGACGCATGTCGGGAGTGGGGACGCGGGCGTCGATGACGGTGTCCACGAGGATTTCGGAGCCGCTCACGTAGGGCGAGTGGACGCTGAAGCGTCCGGAAGGGTGCGGGCGCAGGCGGGTGTCGGGGCCCACGACGCGCAGGACGCCGCAGCGCAGCAGGGCATCGGTCTGCCGCAGCCGCCTGCGCGGGGGCCCGGCGGCGAGGAAGGAGCTGCGCGGGACGTACCAGCCGAGGAACTCCTCGCGGTGCGAGACGGGGGTCAGGCCGGCGAAGTCGACGAGGGAGCGGATCACGGCGCGGGAGTCGCGGATGACGTCGAGGGCGGCCTTGAGCGGGTCGTCGACGTTGCCGGCGTCGGCATGCGCCAGGTCCTCGGCGAGCGCTTCGGTCAGCGCCCGGGTGAACTCCTCGGGTCCGGCGAAGTGCCGGCCGGCGAAGGGGCGGGCCTGGGCGTTCAGGTCGATGCGGGGCACGTCGCCGAGGCCGTGTCCGGCGGCGATCGCGGGGACGTCGGGGACGCCGCTCTCGGCGGCGGCGACCACCTCCGCCTCGAACGCGGCGGCTTTCCCCGGCTCTCCGCGGGCGGTCAGCGTCGTGGCGTAGTAGACGAGTTCGACCTCAGCGAGCAGCCATGGCAGTACGTCGTCGGCGAAGGAGAGCGCGCCGTGGCGGCCGCGGGCCAGGACCCGTTGGGTGGTGAACAGCACGTGGCGGTAGCGGTGGTCGTGGTGTTTCTGGTTGCGGCCGCGGCCCGGCAGGGGCATACCGCTGCGGGAGCCGGCCACGATGACGGGTTCGCCGCCGCTGGGCCGGTAGACGAGCCGGCCGCCGTCCTCGTCGTAGTGTCCTCCGCGGCCCTCGGTGAGCGCGGCCATCACGTCGTAGAAGGACAGGCCGAGTCCGAGGACGCCGACCGCCGACCCGGCGGGTATCTGGTCCAGGGGCATGTCTGCGGCGCTGTCGCCGGCGATGTGGCGCAGGCCGGGGTGGCGGGCGGCGTGAGCGGCGAGGCGGCGCTGGTTGCCGGTGAGTTCGGGCGTGGTGTGGCCGGTGGTCAGCACGACGCGGTCGACCGTGAGACCGGAACCGTCCCGAAGCGTGAGCCGGTATCCGTCGCCGGTGCGCTCGAGGGCGTCCACGGTCGCGTGGACGGGAATCAGCCGGACCTTTTCGGGAAGGTTCTTTTCGATCGCGTCGAGAAGAAAACGCATATAGCGTCCGTGGAGGGCGCGCGGCGCGTAACTGTTGGGCCCCGGGTATTCCGGGTCGACAGAACTCCACCACTGGGCGAGCGACGGGCCGGCGCCCGGTCTGGCGGGACCGTCGTCGGGTGGTCCGGAGAACGCGGAGACCTCGTCGGCGACCGTGTTCATCAGGAACCACCGTGGCTGGTCCGTGCGCCAGATGCGGCCGGTGCCGACCCGGTGGGAGTCGATGAGGTGGATCTCCACCACCTCGTGCACGGGCTCCTCGGCGAGGCGCGCCGCCATGCGTTCGAGGACGGACACCCCACGCGGACCGCTGCCGACTATGGCCACCTTCATGTGTACCCCTTCCGGGAATCGGATTTCCGTCCTTTGGCATTCCGAAGGTAGGAGTTCCGGCTTCCGGGTTCAACACTGATTCATTGATTCATTGCATGAGCGTTTCTCATGCAATTCACGAGCGGAAGGAAAGAGAAGGAAATGGACTGGGCTGGGACTCCGGAACAGGGCTCGGGCGAGCGCCCGGCGCTGCTCGTGCTGGACCTCATCAACGAGATCGTCCATCCGGACGGCAAGTACGCGGCCGACGGTTACGGCGCGCAGGCGCGTGAACGGGGCGTCCTGGCACGGGCCGCCGAAGCGATCCGCAGGGCCCGTTCCGCGCGGATACCGGTGATCTACGTCGTCGTCGGCTTCTCCCCCGGTCATCCGGAATGGCCTGCCGGTTCCCCGATCTTCGAGAAGGCGAAGGACGACGGCCGTCTGGTTCTCGGGACGTGGGCGACGCGGGTGCACGACGCGCTCGCACCCCGGCCGCAGGAACCGGTGGTCGTCAAGCACCGTGTCAGCCCGTTCCACGGCACGAACCTGGAGGTCCTGCTGCGCACGGCGGGCATCGACACGCTCCTGCTCACCGGCGTCTCCACGGAGCTGGTGGTGCTCACCACCGCCCAGGCCGCCCATGACCGGGACTACCGCGTGCGGGTCCTGGAGGACGCGACGCTCGCGGGCGACGCCGAGATCCACGAAGCCGCGCTGAAGATCCTGTCCCGGATCTCGACCGTCACCACCGTCGCCGAGGCGCTGCCCGCCGGGCCGGTCTCCGTCACCGCGCCGCAGGGCCCCCGGTCATGACGGCGCGAGCCGCGGCCCGCTTCCACGCGGTCGAGGAGTCGGCGACGTACGCGGTCTTCGACATGGTGGCGCGGATGCGGGCGCAGGGCCTGGAGGTGGTGGATCTGGGCGGCGGTGAGCCGGACTTCGACACCGCCGGCCACGTCGTGGACGAAGCGGTGGGCGCGCTGCGCGACGGCTTCACGCACTACACGCCGAGCCGCGGGCTGCCCGCGCTGCTGCGGGCGGTCTCCGCGAAGCTGGCCGAGGACAACGGGGTCGTTGCGGACGCGGCCACCGACATCGTCGTCACGCCGTCGGCGAAGCACGCCCTGTTCGCCGCGCTGGTGACGGTACTCGATCCCGGTGACGAGCTGCTCGTGCCGACGCCCAGCTGGGTCAGCTACACGGAGATGGCGCGGCTGATCGGCGCACGACCCGTGCAGGTCGCGCTCGACGGCGCGGACGGCTTCCGGATCACGGCGGAGCTGCTGAAGCGGCACGTCTCCCCGCGGACGAAGGCGCTGCTGATCAACTCGCCGAACAATCCCACGGGCCGGTCGCTGACCGTCGACGAGGCGGCCGCGATCGCCCGGTTCGCGCAGGAGCACGACGTCCTGCTGATCTCCGACGAGATCTACGAGAAGATCCTTTACGACGGCCGCCGCCACCTCAGCCTGGCCGCGCAGCCCGGCTGCGCCGAACGCACGATCACCGTGAACGGGTTCTCCAAGGGGTACGCGATGACCGGCTGGCGCCTGGGATACGCGGCCGGGCCCACCGATCTGATGGCGCAGTTGCTGAAGGTGCAGCAGCACACGGTGGGCTGCACGGCGTCGTTCGTGCAACGGGGCGGGATCGCGGCGTTGACCGGCCCGCAGGAGCCGGTCGAGTGGATGACCGCCCAGTACGCGGCGCGCCGGGATCTTGTCGTGCGGGGGCTGAACTCGCTGCCCGGGGTGTCCTGTTCGCCACCCGACGGGGCCTTCTACGCCTTCGCCGACGTGCGCGGCACGGGGTTCGCGGACTCGGCGTCGTTCGCGCGGTGGCTGCTGCGGGAGGCCGCGGTGGCGGTGATGCCCGGTTCGGCGTTCGGGGCGGGCGGCGAGGGCTTCGTCCGGCTGTCGTTCGCGACGTCGCCGCAGGTGCTGCGGACGGCGCTGGACCGCATGGCGCGGGCACTGGCCGCGCGGAGCTGACGCTCCGCGCGCGGACCGCGGGTCACGTGGTGGGGGCCGGGGGGGGGCGGCCGGCGGCCCCCCCCCCCCCGCCCAGGGCCAGCACGGTGCCCGTGGCGAAGGCCGCCGCCGCGATGCCCGCCGAGAGCCGCAGTCCCGAGGTGAAGTCGCCGGCCGCGGCGGCAAGGGTACCGAACAGGGCGACACCGACGGCGCTGCCGACCTGCCGGGCGACGTTGAAGACGGCGGATGCGATGCCCGCGCCGGAGGCGGGGGCGCTCTCGATGATGGCGGCGGTGGCGGCGAGGGCGGTCATGGTCTGGCCCAGCCCGGTGGCGATCAGGGCGAACAGCAGGACGGGATAGGGGGTGTCCGGCCGGGCGGTCAGCCAGCCGAGGAAGCCCACGGTGCCCAGGGCGAGGCCCCCGGCCATCGGGACGTAGGGGCCGGTGCGGGCGGCCAGGCGGCTGAAGAGCGGGGCCGCGACGAGCCCCATGCATACCGACGGCAGCAGGGCCAGGCCGGTGGCCAGGACCGTGAAGCCGCGCTCCTGCTGGAAGTAGAGGGTCGTCAGGAAGAGCATGCCGTAGTAGCCGAGGCTGATCAGTAGGCCGATCGCGGCGGTCGCGGTGAACGCGCCCGAGCGGAACAGGGACGGCGGCAGCAGTGGCGCACGGCGGCCGCGTCCGGCCCGTTCGCGTGCTTCCAGGGTGCGTTCGACCAGCGCGAAGGCGGTCAGGCAGGCCGCGCTCGTCCCGAACGCCGCGAGGACCAGCGGGGAGGTCCAGCCGTGTGAGCCGGCCTCGTTGAGGCCGCCGGCCAGGGCGACGAGGCCGACGATGCCGAGCACCTGGCCGGCCGGGTCCATGCGGCGGACGGGCGTCTTGCGGGCGGTGGCCGGGACATGGCGGAGGGTCAGGGCGACGGCGAGCGCGGCGACCGGCAGGTTCAGCCAGAACACGGAGCGCCAGTCGAGCCCGGAGACGAGAAGGCCGCCCACCGCGGGCCCGGCGCCGAACGCGATCGACGCGACGGCTCCCCACACGGCGATGGCCCGGGCCCGCACCGCGCGGTCGGGGTAGGTGGCCTGGAGCAGCGCGAGCGAGGCGGGCACGAGCAGGGCGGCGCCGGCACCCTGGGCGAGGCGTCCGGCGATCAGGGTGCCGGAGCCGCCGGCCAGGCCGCAGACCAGGGAGGCCGCGGTGAAGACGCCGAGCCCGGTGAGGAACATGCGACGGTGGCCGAGCCGGTCGGCGAGCCCGCCGCCCAGGAGCAGCAGCCCGGCGAAGACGGTGCTGTAGCCGTCGACGATCCACTGGAGGGCCGAGGGCCCGGTGTCGAGGGCGGTGCGGATCTCGGGGACGGCGACGTTGACGACGGTGACGTCCAGCATCACCAGGAAGTAGCCGAGGCTGAGGGCGATCAGCGGGGGCAGGAAGAGGGCGGGCCGGCCGGCCGGGGCGGGCGAGGAGACGGCAGCGGCGGGCGGTGCGACGGCCCGCCCGTCTTCGGGGGTGAGGTCGGTGGTGGTCATGGCACCAGCTTCGACGCCGGACACTTCGCCACAGGACGAAGTGTCGTTGTCGTACGGTGGTGTCATGTCGAACACCAGCCGTACCACGGGGACGTCCGCCCGGGGCGCGGGCGCGTCACGGCGCCCGGGCCCCGCATCCGATGAACACCCCGGTGCGCCGCTCAAGCACCAGACCGACATCGCCCGCGCCGCGGCCCTCATCGCCGATCCCTCGCGCGCCCGCATCCTGAAGTGCCTGGCCGACGGCCGCGCCCTGCCGGCGAGCGCGTTGGCCGGTGAGGCGGGGATCACCGCCGCCACGGCCAGCGCGCACCTCGCCAAGCTGGTCGAGGGAGAGTTCGTCACCGTCGAGGCACGGGGCCGGCACCGCTACTACCGACTGTTCGGGCCGGACGTGAGCGCCGCGCTGGAGGCCCTCGCCCTGATCGCCCCGCCGCTGGCCATCACGTCCCTGAAGCAGAGCAGTCGCACCAACGCCCTGCACCGCTCCCGCACCTGCTACGACCATCTGGCCGGACGGCTGGGCGTCGCCCTGATGCAGTCGCTGCTCGACCTCGGGGTGCTCACCGGCCACGACGGCATCCACCGGCCCGCCGAGGCCGTACGGGACCGGCCGTCGTCGTACGGCCGCGACATCGTCTACGAACTCTCCGACGAGGGCCCGTCGATCCTCGCCGAACTGGGCGTGGACACACGCCGGTTGCCACCGCGCCGGCCTGCGGTCCGCTACTGCGTCGACTGGAGCGAGCACCAGCACCACCTCGCGGGCGGGCTCGGCGCGGCCCTCACGGCGCGTCTGTTCGACCTCGGCTGGGTGCGCTGGGGCGCCGCGCCGCGCGTGGTGCACCTGACGGACGAGGGCGCCGTCGGCCTGGAGCGGACTCTGGGGCTCGTGGTCGGGTGAGCGGGCCCGGCCTCCACTTCGGTGGAGGCGCCGTACGACATCGGCGGACGCGGTGGACAGAGCCTCCTCCGAAGGCCGATGTGCGACTGCGGCGCGGCGGCGAGGCTCGGGGTATGGAACCCATCTACGAACTGTCCGGGCCCGAGCGCGAGCAACTGACCGCGCTGCTGCGCTCCGTGGCCAAGAACCCGTACGAGGACTACGAGGGCTTCTCGCGTGCCGTCGGCGACCTGATCGCACGGGGCGAGGTGCCCGCCTTCTTCGCCGACGTCTGTGCCCGCATCCTCCACGACCGGACGACGGGCGCCTCCGACGCGCACGTGCTGCGCAACTGCCCGCTGGACGAGGACATCCCGCTGCTGGACCTGGACGACCCGGTCGCGGACAAGCACGCGCGGAAGAACACGTTCATCGGCGAGGCGTTCCTGGAGCTCTTCGCCCAGCTGGTCAGGACTCCGCTGCTGTCCTACGCCACCCGTTTCAACGGGGACTTCTTCACCGACGTCATCGCCATCAACCGCTACAGCGGGATGCAGACGGGATTCAGCGACAGCGAACTCGTCTACCACAACGACCGCACGGCCCATCCCGTTCGGGCGGACTTCATCTCGCTGCTCGGCATGTACTGCCCCGAAGGCGAGTTCGTCTACACCGGGTTCGTCGACGGTCGTGACCTGCTCGCGCATCTGACGGACGAGGAACAGCGACAGCTCAGGACGGCCCAGTTCGTCACGCCGTTCGACGTGTTCTCGCGGGACAACAACAAGGAACTGACCGTCTCCGAGATCCACCCGATCCTGGAGAACCACCACAGCTTCCGCTACCTGGACACGTGCACGACGACTGCGCCGGACGCTCCCGAGTCCGCGAAGGACGCGCTGCTGGCGCTCAAGGACGCGCTGGTGCGCGCGGACAAGACCCGTCACCGCATCCGCACCGGTGACCTGTTCGTCTTCGCCAACCAGGACGGGCTGCACAGCCGCGACAAGATGGAGATCAACGATGCGGCGCGGGCGCGGCAGCGCTGGCTGTTGAAGACGTACGCCTTCCGCGACGAGGCCGCCGCCGAGCGGCACGCGGACCGCTGGCTGGACGGGGTGCGCGGACGCGTGGGCGACTGACGTCCCGGGCGCGCCGGTCCATGTCCGCGCCGTCACGACCAGGGTGGGCGGTCCTCGTCGAGCGCTTGGCGCATCAGCAGGACCGCCTCCAGGCGGTTGCGCACGGAGAGTTTCGTCAGCGCGTGCGACACATGGCTCTTGACGGTCGCCGGCGTGACGTTCAGCCGCCGGGCCGCCTCGCGTGTGGACATGCCCTCCGCGAGCACCGTGAGCACCTCGCGCTCACGTTCGGTCAGGGAGCGCAGGCGCAGGCCGACCGAGCGGTCGCCGCGCGGGCGCGCGGGAGCGGTCGTGGTCGCGCGACCCGCCGGCCGGCACAAACCCACCAACTCCGGCGACACCACGACGTATCCGACGGCCACCGCCCGCACGGCGGCCGCCAGCCGTCCGATCGCGGCGTCCTTGACCAGTACCGCCGCGCAGCCCGCGGCCAGCGCGTCCCCGACGGTGCGCGCCGTCCACCGCGTGTCGAGGAGCACGACGCGCACCCCCTTGTGCACCAGGTCCGGCACGAGGGAGGCCGGCCGGGGCCGGAAGGCGTCGGCGAGCACGACGACGTCCACTCCGTCCAAGGGCCAGCGATGCAGTGGCCGGCCGCAGTCGGCGGTGCCCAGCACCCTGATCCGGTCGGCTCCGTCCAAGGCCCCCGCCAGGACGTGCCGGGACACCGGATCGGTGTCGGCGAGCAGGACGCTGACGTCGGCGGCCTCCGGCTCGTACAGCAGGCCGCGGCCGTTCTCATTGCCGCGCACGGTCATCTCCACGCGCTGTCTCCTTTCTCACTGGACAGCCTGCGCCACGCACAGGCGGACCGGGGCCGGCGTGCGGCGGGCCCCGGTCCGTGCGTCGCTCAGGCGGCGGCCGGCTGCCGTGTCGTCAGTTCGCGGGCCAGTCGGGCCTTGACGACGGAGATGTCCTCGCAGTCGCCGCCGGTGCGCTCGGCGATGTGCGTCCGGTAGAGCCCGGCCAGGTCCTCCTCGCTCACGGCGATCCCGAGCTCGTCGAGGATGTGCCGCAGCACGGCCCGGCCCGAGTGCCGTCCGATCAGCAGGGACCGCTCACGGCCGAAGCGGGCGGGCTCCACGTACTCGTACGTCGCCGGGTTGCGCAGCATGCCCTGCTGGTGGATGCCGGCCGCCGTACCGAAGGCGTAGGTGCCGAATATCGCCTTGTTGCGGGGCTCCTCCAGTCCGATCGCCGCGCGCAGCGCGGTGTAGGCCTCGTACATCCCGGCCACGTCGATGTCGGTGTGCAGGCCGAGCAGAACGCCCTTGTAGGTCAGCAGCGCGGCCACTTCCTCGAGCGGGGTGTTGCCCGCGCGTTCACCGACGCCACCGAGCGTGACCTGCACCTCGTCGGCGCCGGCAGCCAGGCCCGCGACGGCGTTGGCGAGGGAGAGCCCGAAGTCGTCGTGGCAGTGGGTGGCGACGCGAACCCCGTCAGGGAGCCAGGAGCGGAACTCGGTGATCAGCGCCCCGTACTCCTGGGGGAGGTGGCATCCGGAGGTATCGGCGACGGCGAAGCACACGGCCCCCGCCTCGACGGCGCCCAGGGCGATGGCGCGCAGCAGGTCCCGTTCGCCACGGCTGGCGTCCTCGATGCCGACGGACACCTCCTCGACGCCGAGGGCGTAGGCATGGGCGACGGTGTCGGCGACCTCGTGGACGGCCTGGTCACGGCTGATGCCGCGTTTGTGGGCGAGGTGCAGGTCGCTGCCCGTGGCCATGACCTGCACCTGGTGGCGCTCGGTGCCGCCCGCCTCCACGGCCGTGTCCACGTCGGACCGTACGGCCCGGCAGAACGTGGTGAAACGCGCGGAGGTCAGGTTCCCGGAAATGAGCCGGGTGGCCTGGAACTCGCTGGGCGAGGAGGCGGGGAACCCGGATTCGATGTAATCCACACCGAGCGCTTCTATGCGCAGCGCTATTTCGAGTTTCTGACGTGGGGTCATCGCGTTTCCGGGTGCCTGCTCACCGTCGCGGAGGGTGGTGTCGAAAATAGACACCCGGCGTGATTCCCTTTTCACTGACATCGTGTCCTCTTCCTCGGCCGATGCTGCTCGCGCAGCGCAACACCGGTGAGGCTAGGCGGATTCGGTGCCGTTGAGGGCCGGTTGGGCTGGCCTCTGGGGGCCATGACCCGTATGAGTCGTGCAGCCGCCGGGAATCACCAAAGCGGTGGGCCATGGCCGGTTCGGGCCACGTCACTTCTGGGTCAGCTCCACCGCTTGCCGGGGGGTGGAGGTGGAATGCGAAAGTTTTGGCGAAGGCGCCGCAACGCGTCCGGACTTCTCGAACGAAGGGGCATCCCTGATGCGTCATTCCATGGCCGAACCGACTGCCTTTGCCATCCGTTGCCTCAGCGGCGACGATCTGATCTGGGGTTGAGGAGCGGCCCGCGGGTGAGGGTCTATCCCCACAGCGCAGGGGAGGGCGGGACCAACATCCCGCCCTCCCCTTGCAGTGTCGGAGCACCCGCTCCGGAGGCGTCCAGCCACCGCGGCAGGGTGACGTGGTCGGCGCCCGGCGCCGCGTGCAGCGCGGGCGCGCAGGACAGAGCGGTCGCCGGGGGCGAATCCAGCAGCACCGCAAGGCCCCGCTGCCCGGCCTGTTCCATGATTCCCAGGGCCGCCGTCAGGCCGCCCACGGCGTCGAGTGAGAGGTTGATGCCGTCGTAGCGGTCCCCGAGGCGCCCCAGGTCGGTGCTCTGCTCGTAGGTCAGGTCCGCGATGATCGGGAAGGGGCGCGGCAGTGCGGCGAGAGCCGCGGACCGGGCCTGCGGCAGCGGCTGTTCGAGCATGCGTACGCCATGGGCGTGGAGGATCGGCAACATCACGTGGAGCCGGTCGGCGTCCCAGGCCCCGTCGGCGTCGACCATCAGCCAGGCGTCGGGCCGCAGCCGGCGTACGGCCGTCAGCCGGGCGAGGTCGTCGTCGAGGCCGCCCGCGCCGAGCTTGAGCTTGAGGGAGGCGAAGTCCTCACCGTCCGTCAGCTCCTGCTCCAGCAGCTCGGTCGCCACCGGGGAAACCGTGCGGACGGCGGGCACCGGTCGTGGCGGAGGCATGCCCAGAAGCTCCCACGCGCGCTGTCCGCTGCGCTTGGCGAGCAAGTCCCATAGGGCGGAGTCCAGGGCGCTGCGCAGGGGGCCCGGCGACAGCAGTCCGGGCAGTTGAGCGGGGCTGATCATCCGCTCCAGGCCGTCCCTGACGGAGGCGAACTGGTGCCGCAGGACGTCCGGTGCGTGTGTGTCCAGCGCGGGCTGGAGGGCCGCCTCGCCTTGTCCGGTGCTGCCCGCGTTGCGCACCGTCACCCGCAGTACGGCCCACCCGCCCGCGCCCGGTTCGGCACCTGCGGGGGACAGCCTGGCGGGCAGGACGGCGCACCGGACCTGCATCGGGGTACCCGTAAGGGATCGGAGGAGTGCGGGGTTGAACACGAGGGCTCCTGACTCGCGGGCGTTCAGCCGAAACCCCATCGTGTGAGCGGCAGCGGTGGGCCGCCAGACAGCAGGCGCGGCACCCTGCGGCGTGGCCGGTAGCGGACAGGGCGACCCGGGCAGGATGCGGAGCCGCGCGGCGGGGCGCGGTGCGGCGCGGGCCGGGTGGAGGTCGCCTGATCGGTGCCGGTGAGTCGGCAACCGACGACAACACCGCCGGGGTCCCTCTCCGGGGCTGGGGGTGCCCCCTCCGGGGGAGCGTGCCACACTCCGCGTCTGCGCCGTGATCGACCGGACAGGCCCTAGTCGAGAAGTCCCGTCCTCGCGGCCGTGATCCCTGCCTGGAAGCGGCTCGCCACGCCGAGCTGGGCCATGAGGTCGGCCATCACGCGACGCAACGTCCTCACCGAGACGCCGAGTTCACGGGCGATGGATTCGTCCTTGCGTCCGGTGGACATCAGCCGCAGCACGCACAGCTGCTGGGAGGTGAGCCCGGATTCCTTGCCGGCGCCGGTGTCCTCCAGGGGCACCGAGGAGGCCCAGCACATCTCGAAGACCTTGACCAGCAGGGCGGTGACGGCCTCGCCGCGCAGCACCATCATGGCGTTGCCGGCGTTGGTGTGGAGCGCGGGCACCAGGGCCTGCACCCGGTCGACCAGGATGAAACGGAACGGCACGATGTTGGCGATCCGGACCTGGGCGCCCGCGGAGCTCAGTTCCTGCAGATGGTTCATCGAGTGGACGATGCGGGTCATCGGACGCAGGTGGATGCTGCGCATGGTCACACCGCGTTCCAGGACCTGCAGGTCGCGCCGCAACCCCTCGGCGAGCACCTCCGACGGCCGGACGGGACCGGGGTGCATGCTCAGGATTTCCGAGGTCGCGATGTCGGCGGTGTCGCCGAGCACTCGCGCGATCCGGTCGGCACCGGTGATCACTTCGTCACTGAGCGTGCCGCTGCGGGCGACGTGCAGCGGCAGGAACACGTCGCGCATCGCGTGGATCTGCTCGCGGGTGCGGCGGATCTGGTCGGTCAGGCGGGCGGTGGCCTCCTCCTCGGCGGTGAGCAGCCGCAGCAGCGCGGCCTCGGGGGCGGTGGCCTTGGCGGTCGGTTCGCCGTCGGACGATTCGACGAGCAGGCCCAGGCCGATCAGTTGGCGGCGGGCGTGCTCGATCTCGTCGACGGTGGTGTCGAGTTGCTCGCAGGCGCTGCGGACGGTCCAGTCGCTGCGGGCCGAGGCGTACTGGAAGAGTCTCAGGGCCTGCGGCCCGATGCTCGGTGCGCTCATGTCCGTCTGCTGCCTTCCTACAACGGGTGTACCGGGGCTGGGGATGCCGATGGCGGGTCGTCGTCTCTGCTCCTGGTCAACAAAAAACCCTCCCGAAGGTATGTTTTGCTCCCACGTCCCTCCCCGGGCGGCCCTCGGCCCCCGGGGAGGGAAAGACTCAGCTCACTTGCAGCAGCGCACTCCGCTCGAAGCGCGGACCCGTCCGGGTGCCGAGGAAGTGCCAGTCCTGCGCCGTGCCCCGGGCAGCGAGGACCGGGTCGTCGCCGACCACCACGGGATGGCCCACCAGGGACAGCAACGGCAGATCGCTTTCATGGTCGCCGTAGGCCCAGCAGTCCCGCGCACGGACGCCGAACCGGCGGATGAGGGCAGCCGCGGCGTCCTGCTTGGCCGCTCCGATCATCGGTCGGCGGACCTCACCGGTCAGCACCCCGGCGGCGTCGGCGAGTTGCTCGGTGGCCAGCACATGGCGCACGCCGAGGTCCTCGGCGACCGGCCGGGCCAGAGCCACCCCCGAGCCGGTCACGAGGACGACCTCGTCACCCTCGCCCTGGTGGCGGCGCAGGGCATCCAGGGACTCGGTCAGATAGGCGTGCGGACCGCTCCTGAACTGGGCGTACCACTGGCGGGCCGCCTCGTCGAACGACGAGCGGCGCGCTCCGGCGAAATGCGCGAAGTAGGCGCGGTTCAGCGTCTCCCGGTCGGCGCCGGAGGTGCGCAGGACGCCCGGCGCCCACCCCTCCCCCACGAGCCGCGCGGCAACATGCCAGAACTCGCGCAGGGTCTTGCCCGCGAGCAGGGTCTCGTCCACGTCGAAGAAGGCGATGCGCCGGGTCATCGAACCTCCTCCCCCGCTCGCGCCGCCAGCAGAGCGTCGGCGTAACCGGTCGCCGCCGCAGTGAAGTTGAGAGTGCCGTGGGTGCGTGCCGCGGTGATGTCGCGCCAGCGGCGCTGGAGTGCGTCGTCCTCCTCCAGTGCGCGCAGCCCCGCCGTGCGGAAGAGCTCGTCGACGGCCGTACCGCACAGCTCCACGGCCACGGTGACGTCCCGCTGGTTCTCGGCGACGAGAACGGGAGTCACGGGCGCGTGGTCGGCGCGCTGCGCGACCCGCTCGAGGAGCAGTCGCGCGGCCTGGATGTGAGCCGACGCCCTGGCCAGAACCAGCGGCTGTACGGCGGTGCCGCCGTCGGGGCGCGCTCGCCGGGTCTGCGTCTCCCACCAGGTGCGCAGCGCTCCCTCGGCGGCGCCGAGCACGGGCGCCGCGAAGATGAGGGCGGCCACCAGGGAGAACGGCACGGTGTGGCAGCGGGCGGCGTGCGGCTGAACGCGCCCGAGGTCGCTCAGCGTGAAGGTGAGGTGGTCGGGGACCAGGACGTCGCCCTCCACGGTGTTGCTGCCGGTGCCGCGCAGTCCCACAGGGCGCCAGGTGTGCAGCACCTTCATCTCCGAGCGCCGCACGGCGAAGATCCGGTGCTCCCGCGTCTCGCCCGCAGGGTCGCCGTGCTGCGCGGTCCAGGAGGCGAGCAGCATCCACTCTGCCTGGTCGACACCGCTGGCCGTGGCCCACCTGCCGGTCAGCCGCCAGCCGCCGTCCACCCGGACGGCGCTGCCTTGCGGCGGCACGACGGACGCGGCCACGCGCACGTCGGGACCCTCGCCCCAGATCTCGCGCTGTCCGGCCTCGGGGAGATAGCCGGCGAGCCTGCCGTGTGCCGCGTACAGCGCCGCGCACCAGGCGGTGGACGCGCAGGTCTCGGCCAACTCGGAGACTGCGTCCAGGAGTGCGGTGAAGGTGCCGGCGCCGCCGTTCCAGCGCTCGGGCACGAAGTGCCGGGCGAATCCGTTCGCCACCAGGGAGTCCGCCAGCCGGTCGGTGAGTCGGCACGTCTCGTCCAGGGCGATGCGGTCCTCGCGGGCGGTGACCAGCGTCTTGTCCAGGTCACTCAGCACGCGGCAGCACCAACCTCGGCAAGGAGGCTGTCGAGCGGGGAGGCGGCGGAGCGGGCGGCCAGCGCGGTGGCCAGGGTGCGCGTGCCCTGGCGGGCCGCGAGCAGGTATGCGCCGGCGCCCTCGGGGTCCGCGGTGATGGTGACGGGCTGCCCGAGTTCGCCGAACGAGAGGAACGACGCCTGCAGGGAGTCGATGGCCCAGGCGCCCGGGGTGTCCTGGGCGGCGCGGACGAGGACGGCCTGCCGGAACCCCTCGACGATCACCATGCCCGGGATGTGGTCACTGGCATGGTCGAAGAGTGCGGGGTGCCCCGTGTCCGGTCTGAGCTGCCATCCGGCCGACGCGTCACCCAGGCTCGCGAGCAGCACGGCGTCGTCGTGGTCGCGGCCGACGGCGGCCGGCGAAAGGGTCCGCGCCTCGACGGTGAGGTCGGTGACGTCGAACGGGGCCGCCGCGGCGGCGCTGCGGCTGCGCACGAGGGCGTACTGCGCAGGCGGGAGCGCGTCCCAGCGCATGCTCGCCCGGCCCACCGTGCGGCCGTCGATCAGGAGGTCTGCCTCGGATGTCAGACGGAAGCGTCGCGGGCTGCCGGGTACGCGGCGCACGGTGACGTGGAAGGAGACGTCGGCCCCGTCGCCGCTGTCGCGCAGCGGCGCGTCGAGGTGGAAGTCGAAGCCGTGCAGGACGAACATGTGGTCCGCCGGGACACCGTGGAAGCGGTGCGAGAGGCAGATCCCCGCCTGACGCATCGTCTCGACGACGACCAGGGAGTCCCGGGTCCCGTCGGCGGCGCGGTGGTGCAGGAGATGGTCGTGCGGCCAGCGCACAAGGACCGCGAAGCGATCCCCGCCCAGCGGACGAACGGCCGATAACAGGACTTCCCTGTCCGCGGCCTTGTGTACCAGAGCGCGCGGAACATGCGCATCGGCACAGTGCCTGGCGGTCGCGCCGCCGGGTGCTATGACGGTGTCATCCATGATTGCCCCCCTACAAAAGTGGCTGAACCGCAAAACAGTGACCTTGCGTGGTGGTTGGTCACCGGCTGCTCGGTAAAAAATATACCTGCGAGAAGGTATATTGCAACGGGGGGCTGGAGACGAGCCGTGAGCGGAGACATCATGGAACTGAAGAAGAGCCGGGCCACCTTCCCGGTACCCGAGCGCAGCGCGGGGAGCATCGCCCTTCATGGCCGCAGCCCGGAGTTGCAGCAGGAACGGGCCGCGCACACCCGCAAGCAGATCCTCGACGCTGCCGCGCAGCTCTTCGACGAGCGCGGGTACGGCAAGACGTCCGTCAAGGACGTCGCCGACCACGTGGGGATGACCAAGGGGGCGGTCTACTTCCACTACCCCACCAAGGAAGCGCTCACGATCGCGGTCGTCGAGGCGCACTACCACCGCTGGCCCGTGCTCCTCGAAGCCGCCCAGGCCAAGGGGCTCGGCCCGTTGGACACCGTGAGGGAACTGCTCGACCAGACCGCGGAGGCATTCCGGGACGACGTGGTCGTACAGGGCGGGGCGCGGCTGCAGATGGAGCAGCCCCTGCCGGAGGGCCTGTTGCCGCAGCCGTACGTCGGCTGGATCAGCCTGCTGACGGAGCTGCTGGTGGAGGCGGCGGAGGCCGGGGAGCTGCGCGAGGGGGTCTCGCCCTCCGCCGCGGCCTACACGCTGGTCTCCGCGTTCTTCGGCACCCAGCACATCTCCGCGCGGCTGAGCCGTCGCGCCGACCTCGTGCAGCGCTGGTCCGACGCCGGGGACCTGATTTTCTCAGCCTTGCGGCCGTAGGACCGGCCTGAACGGTGCGACCCCGAGCCGCCCCCGGGGATGCCACGGCTGCTCCCCCGGGGCCCATGGGGGTGTGCCGACTCGGGATCATCGCAGTCGAGGACGAACGCCCTGCGAACCATCAGCCGGTCCGGCGGCATGGTACGTGTCCACCGATCCAGCACGGGAGTCGGCACCGCACCCTCACATCACTCCGGATCGCGCGTCTCGGACAGCACTCGTTTCGACCACCTTCGAGCCCCTGAACCGCCCTTCCGTGAGCCGGCATGGTGTCCACACGCATAGCTGACCACCAAACTGTGTTGCCTCGCCACATGTGCCCCTGACATGCCTCTTCCTACGGTGTGCCGACACGTACCCGTCCCCACCGCACACGAGGAAGTGGCGCACATGGCCTCCGGAACCACCGCTCCCCCACCC